>NZ_JBHSZV010000014.1:0-216276 GCF_042663045.1 Halobacillus seohaensis
AGTTAAGCTCTTCAGCGCCGATGGTAGTCGGGTCGATCCCCGTGAGAGTAGGACGCTGCCACATTAAATAAAAAATCCGGAAGCTTTTAGCTTTCGGATTTTTTATTTATTTAGTATAAATCATATTTTTAATTTCAAAATTGGTAGAGAACTAGAATTCATTTAAAAAAAGTCGAGAAGCGATTAAGCATCTCAATCCTTTTTAATAATATTTCGAAGTAGATGGTGATTACAATGCTTCATAAGCTGCATGTATACCAGCAACCCTTCCGGTTACCATAGCTGACGTAATATTGTAGCCCCCCGTATAACCATGAATGTCGAGAATTTCACCACAAAAATAAAGCCGATCCATCAATTTGGACTGCATAGTGTTCGGTATTATTTCTTTAATAGAAACTCCCCCCCCTGTAACAAATGCCTTTTCTATCGGTTGCGAGTCGTGAACGTTTATTTTAAAATGCTTTAAATATTCAACGAACTGACGCAACTGTTGATTCGAAATATTAGCAGCTTTATCTTCATGAGAAATATTCGTAACTTCTAATAAATAATCCAACAACCTTTCAGGAATTAATCCTTTAACTACATTTCGGAAAGTTTTTCTAGAATTCATTTTTATCTGATCTTGTAATTGTGACATTATCAAGTGTTCACTTTCATTAGGTAGACAATCAATTTTAATAGTGACAGGTCGATACCCTTTCATAAATTCTTTTACTACATATTGGGAACAACGTAAGATTGCAGGGCCTGATAGACCGAAGTGGGTAAATAACATGTCCATTTTATGAGTAACTATTGTTTTATTTTTTTTGTTTAAAACAGAGACCTCAACATCCCTTAAGGAAAGCCCCTGGAGTACTTTATCTTTGATAAAGGGATCTTTTGATAAAAGGGGAACTTCTGTAGGAAAAAGTTCTGTAATTGTATGTCCAGCCTTTTTTGCCCAAGCGTATCCATCACCTGTTGAACCAGTATGGGGAACGGCTTTGCCGCCAACGGCAAGGACAATAGATTGGGTTTGAATTTTTTCTCCTGTTTTTAAGATCACTTCGTGTGAATGATCTCCATAATCTATAGCTTCTACTGGTGTGCTTGTACGGATTTTCACATTTAAATTTTCCAGACGTAAAAGAAGTGCATTTACGACATCTTTTGCTTTATTACTTAGTGGGAACATTCGTCCGTGGTCTTCTTCTTTCAAGCTTACACCAAGGTTCTCAAAGAAATCTATAATATCGTAGTTATTAAAAATAGAAAAAGGGCTGTAAAGGAAGCGACCATTTCCCGGAATGTGCTTAATCACTTCTTCTTCCGGCAGTCGGTTTGTAACGTTACAACGCCCACCACCTGATATTGCTAATTTTGTACCAAGTTTTTTTCCTTTATCAAGAAGTAAGGTTTTTGCCCCTTGTTCTGCAGCGGCAATGGCTGCCATTAATCCGGACGGTCCCCCGCCTATGACGATTACTTGATAGTCCATTTTTAAACTTCCTTTCTTTTTGACCGTGTTAAATTGGTGTTATTTTACAAAAAACACCAATTTATTTATTAAGTAATTTGCTTATTTTATTTCGTTAAATACCCATATTGTGTAATAAGGGATAATGGTTGATGGGGAGGCAGTTCGCTCGCTTTCCGCGGACGAGCCCTCGAGCCTCCTCGCTACGCTGCGGGGTCTCGACGCGCACGCTTTTCCGCAGGAGTCTCGCCAATTTCCTCCCCATCAACGCCGAACGAGATGATGTCAACAATTATTTAGGCGGTGTAGAGTATAGAATCTCCCACCGTAGTTCCGTGTTTTTAAGAATGCGAATGGGGGATGGGAAACGACTCGCTTTTCGCTGGCAGACGGCGAGTCTCCTCGAGCTTGCTCTGCGGCGGGATCTCGCTTTTCACGCACTTGAATAGGGGCCTTTCTCCATTGAAAACAGAGGATAAACATGTTGTTATATCAATGTCTGTGTGCAACTTCTAATATTCATTGATGTTCCGCACCTCTCCTTCTACTCCTACTGATGACGGAACGGCCGCTCAATTTCGGAAAAGTTTATTCAACAATCATGCCCGATTGTTGAATAAGCTTTTCCGAAACTTGGGCAACTATCAACATTAACATTTAACCTAGCCTTCTTTTTACATCACAATTCCATTGTTATTTGCGCATTTATGATAAAATAGATAAAGTTGATTATAAAATAATTGAAGGTGAAGATAAAATTATGTCGAAAATTTTAAAAGGTACAATGATTTTGACAGGGGCGACATTTTTGTCAAAATTTTTAGGAATGATCTATACTATTCCGTTTGAACAAATGGTTGGTCCTGAGGGCATAGAACTTTATTTCTACGCTTATACACCATACAACATTTTATTAAGTTTATCTACACTTGGTGTTCCGATGGCTGTGTCAAAATTTGTATCGAAATATAATTCATTGGAAGACTATCAAACAGGTCGTGAAATGTTTAGGTCTGGTATGCAATTAATGGGAATAACGGGAATCATTGCGTTTCTCACTTTATTTCTAAGTGCTGAGTACATCGCTCAGTTTAGTTTAGCAGATGATGATTCCAGTGCTACAGTGGCAGATACTGCGATGGTGATTCGTATGGTAAGCTTTGCCTTGCTTATTATTCCAAGTATGAGTATTATTCGTGGATTTTTCCAGGGTAATGAATCGATGGCACCTACAGGCATTTCTCAAGTCATTGAACAAATTGTAAGAATTATCTTTTTGCTAGTTGCTGTTTATCTCATTCTTTATGTAATGGATGGGAATGTATCTACGGCGATTGGTTATTCAACTTTTGCAGCATTTATTGGGGGAATTGCTTCTCTAATCGTTTTAATTATATTTTGGAAAAAGCGCAAGCCCTATTTAGATCGACAATTAGCGAAGCAAGAATACACGTATGATTTATCAAAAAAATCAATGTACAAGGAATTAATCAGTTATGCTGGACCTTTTATTTTAGTAGGGATTGCTACTCCTCTTTATCAACTAATTGACCAATTCACTTTTAATAAGGCCATGGCTTCATCAGGCTTAGCAGAAATTTCAGGTGCTTCCCTTTCCGCTATCCATGTTTTGAGTCATAAGTTAGTTATTATTCCCGTAACGCTAGGTATTGGTCTTTCCCTTGCATTACTGCCGGCGATTACAAAGTCATTTACAAAACGAGATATGACACTGCTTAATCATCAAATTAATCAAGCTTTACAAATTATTGCCTTGCTTATTCTACCAGCAGTCGTAGGTCTTTCATTATTATCTTATGAAGCTTTTGGAGTATTTTACGGAGTTGAAAATGTAGAATATTATGGTCTTTTATTGAGATGGTATGCGCCTGTTGGATTATTGTTTGCATTATATACCGTAACGGCAGCAATTTTACAAGGTGTTAATCGTCAAAATTTTGCTTTAGTTAGTCTCGGTGCGGGATTATTTATCAAATTTGCTACTAACTCATGGTTTATTATCATGTTCGGTGCTAAAGGTTCTATTATAGCTACTGGTTTAGCTGTTTTGACGGGGGTTACGCTTAATCTTTGGCGTATCCAAAGAGCTATTGATTTTTCATATAAGCAAGTTTATAAACGAACTTTACTCATTCTCATTCTTACGTTCATTATGGCGGTCTTTATTTGGGTAATTAAGTGGGGATTCAGTCTCGTTTGGGACCCAATGGAGAATCGTTTGGCTGCTCTATTTGCCCTCTTTCTAAGTGCTGGTCTTGGAGGAATAATTTATATGTGGATGTCTTATCAAACGACATTATTAGAAAGAATTCTAGGCGGTCGTGTGCGAGTATTAGATAAATTCCTGAAACATAATAGATAGGTGGAAAAACAAATGCGTATCGATAAGCTTTTAGCCAACATGGGCTATGGGACAAGAAAAGAAGTTAAGAATCTGTTGAAAGGCGGAAACGTTCGAGTGAATGGACAAGCTGAGAGGAGTGCTAAGACCCATGTTGATCCCCATTCAGATCTTGTAACAGTCCTTGGGGAGACGGTAGAGTATAGAGAATTTATTTATCTCATGCTCAATAAACCTGGGGATGTACTTTCAGCAACAGAGGACGCTCATGATTTAACTGTAATTGATATATTGCAACCTGAAGATTTGGTGTTTCAGCCTTTTCCAATTGGAAGGTTAGATAAAGATACGGAAGGGCTATTACTGATTACAAACGACGGCCAGCTCTCCCATCGGTTAACGTCACCTAAGAAAGATATTGGTAAAACTTACTTTGCACATATTGATGGAGAAGTGACAGATGAAGACATTGAAAGCTTCTCTAAAGGGGTAATGCTCGATGATGGTTATGTTACTAAACCAGCTAAACTAGACATAATAACCCAAGGTGAGCAATCGGAAATTGAATTAACTATTACAGAAGGTAAGTTTCACCAAGTAAAGAGAATGTTTGAATCTGTAGGGAAAAAAGTGACATACCTAAAAAGGCTCAGCATTGGCGGTTTGGACCTAGATAATGACTTGGGGTTGGGAGAGTATCGCGAGCTTCAGGAAGAAGAATTAAATTACTTATTTTCTATTACAAAACTGAACGACTAAAAAAACACCCAATTAGTTCTGGGTGTTCCTTTACATACTATGAGATTTTTACTTTCTTTTCTGTCGTTGTCCACTTTCCACGATTAGGACTTGAAACGAGTCCATTGTATTCCAAAATGCTTAAGTCTCTTTGCATCGTCCGATCCGTAAGCCCGAACTCATCGGCTAGCTGAGTTGTTGATACTGGTCCATTATTCTGGATGTACAAATAAACAGCTTTAATTCGATTTAACATACGGGATGATGGATGATTCAAAAAACCACTCCTTATTTTCATTCATAGGAATCTGTGGTGCCAGTGAATCTTGAAGTTAATATTATTTTACCTTAAATGGTTGGAGAGGGCTACATATTAATTTTAATTTAACAGATAATTCACTAAATTTACAAATGATTAAAGTTAGGAGGAACTTGAAAAATGCTCATATTAAGAAGAATTCTAAGGAAAATGGTTAAAATTAATAATTATGTTTTGTTTATTACCAGTGCTTTACTCGTTCTACTATCCTCGATGCTCATCGTTGTAGTAGAGGAGGAAACATTCCCAAGCTACTTTGATGGATTTTGGTGGGTAATGACTACTGTTACAACGGTAGGTTATGGAGATTATTTCCCTGTTACTATAGCTGGTCGTATGATCGCGATGGTTTTGTATATCCTCGGTATCGGTCTAATTGGTGTTATTATTGGTAAAATTATCGACAGTTTTTCCGTTTTTAGAAAAAAAAGAGTGGAAGGTGATATTGTGTATAAAGAAAAACAACATTTTATAATCATCGGTTGGTCACAAAAAGCACGTTTTGCTGTTAATGAAATGATTGGGACCGAAAAAGATGTAGAGATAGTTATAGTTGATGAATTAAAGGAAGCTCCGATCTTATCAGATAACATTCATTATATTAAAGGAAATGCGTCAGATGAATCCACTCTAGAAAAAGCAAATCTTAAGGAAGCAAGGGCGGTTTTAATCTTTGCTGATGAGTCACTCGACAGTGATCAAATGATCGATGGTAAAACATTGCTTATTGCATCAACTATAGAAACCGTAGCTACGAATGTTCATACAGTTGCAGAAATTATGGAAGAAAGACACATAAAAAACTTCCAACATGCAAATGTTGATGAATTTGTTATTTCCAATGAAACAATTTCTTCTCTAGCTGTCCGTTCTGCTTTTAGGAAAGGCGTTTCAGAAATATATAGCCAATTACTCAGTCGCTCTGTAGGGGATGATCTTTATCATGTTCCAGTAAAAAAAGAATGGACAACTTACAGAGATGCCTTTCAAGAATTACTATCAAAGGGGGCTACTTTAATAGCCGATCGAAATGATCTTACTATTAACCGTCGTCTGGATGAAACACTTCCAAATGAAGCTGAATTGTATGTAGTTTGTGACAAGGTAACATATGACAAGCTTATAGATAAGGGGCACTAAAAATGAAAATATCCTCAATATCTGAACAATACCAGATGGAGTACATTCGCAAGCTGTTCCCATTATTAGAGATCCCAAGTGTTTATACGGAAAGTGAGAATTATTTATATGGAAAGCCAATAGATGATGCTTTGAATTACTTACTTGATGTTGCCAAAGAGGATGGCTTTATAGTTAAAAATGTCGATGGACAGGCGGGGCATATTGAATTTGGTGATGGTGAGGATATTATCGGTATTCTTGGTCATTTGGATGTGGTTCCTGCAGGTGAAGATTGGAATACACTTCCTTTTAGTCCGATTTTAAAAAATGGTAATATTTATGCGCGTGGTGTACAAGATGATAAGGGACCTGTTATGGCAGCATATATAGCGTTGAAAATTTTGAAAGATCAAGGTTTCCAACCTAAAAAAAGAATACGCCTTATTGTTGGCACGGATGAAGAAAGGGATTGGAAAGGTATTGAACATTACTTTAAAAAAGAATCGATGCCTGAGTTTGGCTTTTCCCCGGATGCATCATTTCCTGTAATTCATGCTGAGAAAGGATTATTGGATGATTACTTCACTTTTCCAGTTGAACAAGTTGATCATAATTCTTTGCTCTTACTAACTAGTGGAGATCGTTTAAACATGGTACCAGATTTTGCGAGAGCCGAGGTTATACTGACAAATGATATTGACGAGAAATTCGCGGATTTTTTAAAGTTAAATAATCTTACTGGAAGCATTAAGTATGATGATAATCTAACGAAGATTACAATTGATGGAAAACCTGCTCACGCTAGTACTCCTGAACGTGGCGTTAACGCAGCCATAAAATTATTAAACTTTTTGAAAACTATAGGATTAAGCCACCACCACCATAAACTTGTAAGCCTCATTCATGACAGTCTTGAGGATACTTCAGGAAAAGGATTACAATGCAGCTACAAGGATGACGTTTCAGGTGAGTTAACCTGCAATATGGGGATGATTCACTGGGAGAATGGTAAGGGATGCCGTGTAGGAATAAACGTTCGTTACCCTGTAACGATTGGTTCTCTGAAGATTGTGGGGAAATTAGAAAGGTTCGCTAAAGCAGGAGAGGGTTCTCATGATATTTATGATCATTTAGAAGCTCTTCATATTAAGAAAGAGCATCCTTACGTTCAAACATTACTTGAAGTATATAATAACGTAATGAATGAGGATGAAACACCTAAGTCAATGGGTGGAGCTACATACGCTAGAGCTCTAAAGTCAGGTGTAGCCTTTGGAGCTTTATTTAAAGATAGCCCAGATACTGCACATCAAAAAAACGAGCATGTAAGAATGGACGATATGATGAAATCTATAATGATTTATGCTAAATCGCTTTATCAATTAACTAAATAATTTTAACGAGGTTATTCGTTTTTTTACATTGGGGGAACGCTATCAGAAGTAGGATAGTCGCTTTATGTTGATATTGTATAAAGGGTACAGAACTCTAGAAAGGAGCTAATTACATGAGTTCTCATTATTTTATCGGGATTCCTATAGATGAATCGCTTCGTTATAAATTTGAAGAATGGCAAGATGAACTAAGAAAACAAATGAACTATAAGGTATGGACTCATCCGGAAGACTTTCATATCACATTGAAGTTTTTAGGTGCGTGTCAAAAGGAACAAATAGAAGAATGGATCTTCAAATTAAAAAGTGAAAGTTGGCCTTCCCCCTTTTCTTTACAGTTAGGTCCTGCAAGTTTCTTTGGTAATGAGAAGCATCCAAGAGTATTTCATGTAGACATCAAGACCTCTAATTCCTTAACAACAATGAAACGGATAGTTGAAAGGAATGGGACAGAACTTGGCTTTCCAACAGAAAACAGAGAATACTCTCCTCATGTCACTTTAGCAAAAAAATGGGTGAATGGTTTTTCGCCTTTTCATACGGGTGAAACTACTCTTGAAGAAACTTTTCAGATGATTGTAGATCGGTTTTACATCTGCAAAATTCACCCAGGCCAACGAAAGAAATATGAAGAGATAGCTCAGGTTAGCTTAAAGAGGGAGAATGATGATGGCTCAATTAATTAAACTATATGATTATATATCGAGATATGAATCGGATATTCATCAGTATCCATCAAAGTATATCCGGCTCAAACAAGAAAATTGGCGAAAGATGAAAAGTTTGTGGGAAAACGGTGAGCTTGTATCTGAACAGGAAGACCACACAGAAGATGTGGAGGAAAGAACAACCAAACGTTCACTTTTTTTAAAGAAAAAGAAGCAACCGAGAAAGGAAAAGTCAATAGAGACAAAACAATGGATACCATCGACTGAACACGAATTAAAACAATACTTTTTAGATGGTCTTTTACCTTTTCAAATTAAATGGGCTAGCACCACATTAATAGAGAAATCTTTCGTTGATAAAAAAACGTCTAATGATGAACACCTTAAGTTATTGTTACAAAGGTTGCCTGATCATTATTTAGTGATGTACAAACCAATTGTTGAACTTAAAAAAGCGCCAATGGAAGCAGAAATCATTTTGATAGGACCTTATGAGATTGAATTGATAACGTTTGTGGATGTGGAAGATGGTACAATACATCCAAGCAATCAGCATCACTGGCATATAAAACAGGGGAATAGTAATCAAAAGATATTTAGTCCATTAATAGGACTAAAACGTACGGAAACATTCTTAAGAAGTGTGCTGCAAAAATATGAGAATGATTTTTCTTTCAAACACGTCGTATTAGCTCCTAACTTAACGATTGAAGGAGCACAAGAGCCGTATTTAACTACATTCATCGATCAAAATTCATTTGAGCATTGGTTAAGTGAAAAAAGAAAACTGTCCATGCCTATAAAGCATGGACAGTTGCGTGTTGCGGGTCAATTACTTCATCATACTAAAACTGTAGCAGTCAGACGCCCAGAATGGGAGTTAGACACAATTAAGAAGGAAGAATGATTTCTTTCTTTGGTGTTTCCTGAGGCCTCCCTAAATAATAGCCTTGGCCGTAGTGGACGCCAATTGACTGAAGCCACTCCCATTCTTCTTTGGTTTCAATACCTTCTGCTAGTACTTTGATATTAAATTGATCAGCTCGTGCCATTACTTCATGTAAAAAATCCTGATGGGAAGAGATACGATGACAATTTTGAATGTAGGATCGATCAATTTTTACGAAGTCGGGCTGAAGTAAGGAAAGCATTTCTAAAGTACTATAACCTGTCCCAACATCATCCAACGCTACTTTCATACCTGAGGATTTATAAGTATCAAATATGGATTTTAAGTGATTGACATCAGTGATTTTTTCAGTTTCGACTACTTCGAAAACTAAATCAGCTGGGTCGATATTAAATTCTTCAACTATTTGAAAAGTATGTTTCAAACAATATTCTGGTACATAAATAGTGGATGGTAAGAAATTTATAAAAATCTTTTGGCCTGTGGGTATAAGCTTGGACTTTGCTTGCACTGCTGAACGACGAGCCTTTTGATCAAGCATAGAGTGAAGGCCGGTTCTGTGGGCGAGGGAAAACAATTCCCCAGGATTTACTTCCCGTTCTTTAGTTCTAAGTAGAGATTCGTATCCGTAAATATCATTATTGGATATGTCCACAATAGGTTGTAAATGAGAAGTGAAGTCACCGTTATGAATAATTGAAGTTAATTCTGGTTGTTTTAGCCTCTCATATAAATGATCTATAGAGATAGGAAATGATTGACGACTTTCTTTATTGATTACGTGCACCCACTGATTAGAATTATTATTCTGAAGTAGACTATGTAATGAATCTAGTAGTTGAGAGTGAGAATCATAGTTATGGATTATAGCATTCTCATCTTCATGATGAACAGGTAAGTGGAAAGTCGATTCTTTTGTTTTATTGCTTAAAACAATGGCACCACTTTCGGGTAAAATTACCGATGTACCGCAAAACTGGCAATCTACAGACAAGAAAATCTCCTCCTTTGTATTCTTAGTATAATATAATAGTACCTTTTATGTATAATGATTTGATACTTTTGATAGGAGAAATGACTCATGTATATAATCATAGTGAACCCGGAAGCAGGTAATGGAAAAGCACTGAGATTAATGCAAACCATACAAAAGGATCCTTTATTTTTAGAGAAGAATTGTCGATCATTTCAAACGGAGTATCAAGGTAATGCAGAAAGTTTAGTACAATCAATCGTCACTATTCATCATGACGTCGTTGATGCAGTTATTGTTATTGGTGGAGATGGTACACTTTCGGAAGTTTTTAATGGACTACATCATTTCCCAACAATCCCAGTTGGAATTATTCCTGCGGGCTCAGGTAATGACTTTGCAAGAGGAGCAGGAATTTCTAGCGGTGGATTAGAGCAGTTCCGAAAAATATTAAATACACCTGAACGATTTACGTTTTATCCAGGTGTATGTTACAAGTATTTTGGAGATCAACGTTCACGACGTTATTTTATAAATAGTATAGGAGTAGGATTAGATGGTAAAGTTGCACATTTTTCTAATCAACAATCATTTCGAAAAAGATTAAAAAAATGGCATTTACATCCGTTCAATTATGTTATTGCCTTATTAAGAGTTGTTTATAGTTTCAAACCTGTAAGTGTGGACATTTCGATTGACGGAAGAAAACTTAAATTAAAAAAAGCATCATTATTTACAATTGCAAATCACCCTTATTTCGGTAACGGGATGAAGATTGCTCCCAAAGCTAACTTATCAAAACAAACCTTTTCAATTATTTCAGTTAAGCCTCTACCTAAATGGAAAGTTATAGGTTTATTTGTAAGTGTGTTTTTTGGGAAACATACAAAACTTAAGGGAATTCATGAGTTTCAAGGGAAGTCGATTACTCTTGAGTCAAGTGAATTACTACTGATGCAAGCAGATGGTCAGAACCTTGATTGTCATAAATGCACCATTGAAAAATCAGCAAAACCACGAGTTATCCTAATAGGGTAGAAAGTTTTTCTTGAAAGGTTATCTAATAATGAGTTAGTCTATTAAAAGGTGTTATTTTGAACGGTGTAGGAATAATTACAGATTTTGTTATAAAATGCGATAAACTTATTTATACTAAAACGTGATGGCATCACTGGAAGAATTGAGGAATCGACGGTGAATTGGTTGGAGGATATACTTGGTCAAAATTGGACAATTACTCCTGCTGGAGGATCCACGGGAGAAGCATATTATGCTCAAAATGGAGAGAAACGTTTATTTTTAAAACGTAACTCTTCCCCATTTCTCGCTGTTCTTTCTGCTGAAGGTATTGTTCCTAAACTTGTCTGGACGAAGAGGTTAGAGAATGGCGATGTTATTACGGCACAAGACTGGCTTGAAGGCCGCGAGCTAAATACAGAAGAGATGAAACACCCGAGAGTAGCTAGTTTGCTTAGTAAAATTCATCATTCTACTGAATTATTGGATATGCTAATGAGATTAGGTAAGCATCCCCTAACACCTGAAGAAATTTTAGAAGATTTAAAAGAAAACCAAAAAGTACTTGATCAAGTCGGATCGCGTATCGAGATTCATCAAGCGATAAATTATTTAGAGAATCATTTATCTCGAGCAGCTTATGATCAACATGTGGTGTGTCATTGTGACACGAACCATAACAATTGGTTGCTTTCGTCGAAGAACCAGTTGTATTTAATTGATTGGGATAATGCAATGGTAGCCGACCCTGCACTAGATTTAGGTATGTTATTATACTCCTATATACCTGTGGAAGACTGGGGAAATTGGATGGAACAATATGGAGTTATCCCAAATGATCACTTACTTGAACGAATGAAATGGTATGCTTTATCTCAATCTCTTTCTTTTATCCAATGGCACATGATGCGCGGAGAATATTACGAAGCGGATATTAGAATTCAAAAATTGCATGATATGGTCATACGTCACAAAATAACAACAATATAATTTAGATAAGAAACGCGTTGTTGATTTACTCAACAACGCGTTTCTTATCTCTATATTTTATAAATTATCCTTGTGAAAAAGTAGCGTATTTTACTTTCTTCTCTCGAACTTCAGAGCTTAACTTTTCGCTTAATTTTTCAAATGGATAAATGAACATAGCATAGCCTGCAAAAAGGATAGAGAAGACAGCAACGACAGACATTTCAATTGTTGTGCGAATAAGGTTCAACACGGTTAGCATTCACTCCTATTTATATAGTTATATGTTAACACAAGTCTAATCATATAACAGAAAGCGCTTACAACCCAACACTTAATTTTCTGTGAAATACAGCTTTATTTATGCTAATTGGGAGTAACTTAGAGATAACTTGGAGTTGTTTATAATTAAAGCTATATAAGCTCAGATCCATTCATTTCCTGCAAATTTCATAAAAACTTTTAACAATTGAGGTTTCATGATAAGATTTTAATGATAAAAGGAGGCAATGATCTATGCGATTACGTAACAAACCGTGGGCCGACGATTATATGGAAGAAAATAAACATGTGGTCGTTCAATCCCCATTTGATCATAAAGGAAATTGGCAGAAAGAATTTAATACAGAGCAGCCGTTGCATTTAGAAATAGGTTCAGGGAAAGGACAGTTTATTGCAGGAATGGGTAAGCAACATTCAGGTTATAACTTTATTGGACTTGAACGAGTAAAAAGCGTAATTGTTGGGGCCTTAAAAAAAGTCCTTGATACTGATGTGGATAATGTTCGTCTTATAAATGAAGATGCTCAGGATTTAAGAGATATGTTTGAAACAAACGAGATCGATCATATTTATTTAAACTTCTCGGATCCATGGCCTAAGACTCGGCACGAAAAACGACGTTTGACATACCCTGATTTTCTAGAGCAATATCAGGATGTGTTAAAAGATAAAGGACAAGTGACACTTAAAACTGATAACCGCCGTCTTTTTGAATATTCCCTCGCAAGCTTCTCTCAATATGGAATGATTATTGAAGAGGTTTCATTAGACTTGCATGATCTAGAAGACCCATTAAATGTGCCTACTGAATACGAAGAGAAGTTCTCTGCAAAAGGACAGCCGATCTATAGGTGTAAAGTTCGTTTCGACTAGTGTTAACGCTTACAAAACGCTGCCTCCATGTGATAGAATGATTGTATAACTGCTGGAGGTGGATAGTTTATGGAATCCATAACAATCGGAAGAGCTAAGCTGACTTGGTTAAATGGTGGTGTAACTCATCTGGACGGAGGTGCCATGTTTGGAGTTGTTCCTAGAGCTTTGTGGAGTAAGAAATATGAAGTGAACGAGAAAAACCAAATCGAATTAAGGACTGATCCCATACTACTTCAATTAGATAATGTGAATATTCTTATTGATTCAGGTATTGGTGATGAGAAAGTTACTGAAAAGCAAAAACAGATTTTTGGGGTAAAGGAAGAGTCAAAAATTGAAAAAAGCCTTGCTGAATTACATTTATCGACAAATGATATTGATATAGTGTGTATGACTCATTTGCATTTTGATCATGCTTGTGGATTGACTAGGTGGGAGGAAGGAAAACTTGTACCCACATTTCCGAATGCCGAAATTCATGTTAATGCTGTAGAGTGGAATGAAATGAGACACCCTAATATCCGCTCAAAGAATACATATTGGGAAATAAATTGGCGTTCTATTGAGGGGAAGATACATACATTTGAAAGTGAGGAAGAAATACTTCCCGGTCTGAAAATGGTTCATACGAGTGGTCATAGTGATGGACATTCAATTATTGTTTTCGAAGATAATAAGGAAACGTTCATTCATATGTCAGATATAATGCCTACTCATGCTCACCAAAATGTTTTATGGGTACTGGCTTACGATGATTATCCAGTTTCATCTGTATTAGAGAAGGAAAAATGGATGACGTATGGTTATGAAAAACAAGCATGGTACGTCTTTTATCACGACGCTTTTTACCGTGCAGTGAAATTTAATTCGGATGGTAAAGTTATTGATTCAGTTACTCGTCCACCATCTAAATATAATGAATAAAACAAGCCCCCATTCTAAAAATGGGGGCTTACTTTATATCATTAAATTAATTATTACTATGCGCTTTGTTCGTTTACATCAATAATTGTGCCTGACTCAGAGTCAATAAAGAACTCATATTGCGAGGTTTCCCCATCTTGATTCTTAGAAATTCCTCCGCGGTATACATCGTAGTTAATACCATTTCTGTTTAGCTCTTCTGGCTTCATGTAGATCCATGATCCACTAATAGGTCCTTGTTTCTTGAAGGCTTCCTTGGCAATTTTTAGAGCTTTCTCAGGAGTGACGCCTTGTTTGTTAGCTACTTGTTCTTTAACGACATAGCCAGCCAGTGCTCCGACACCTGCAGCTATTGCAACTTTTTTCCAATTCATAGTTCACTCACCTCTAATCAATATATACTACTTCTTAGTATACTAGAATTACCGTTTAAAAGGAAATTAAAACATATATCTCTCTAAGTAGAAACCTGAACCATTTTTCGTTAAACTGTAAACAGATAGAAAAAAAGGAGATGTACATAATAATGAATAATGTGACACAAGATTTATTTAAAACTCTAACTGAACTACCCGGTGCTCCTGGTAATGAACATTTAGTTCGTGAATTTATGAAAAATGAATTAAAAAAGTATTCGGATGAAACGATTCAAGATGGCCTGGGCGGTGTCTTTGGAGTGAAAAAAGGTAAGGGACCAAGAGTAATGGTAGCTGGGCATATGGACGAAGTTGGTTTTATGGTCACTCAAATTACTAAAAATGGTATGCTGCGATTTCAAACACTAGGTGGTTGGTGGAATCAAGTGTTGCTTGCACAACGTGTACAAGTAATTACAGATAATGGTCCTGTCGTCGGTGTGATTGGATCTATTCCACCACATAACTTAACTCCTGAGCAGCGTCAAAAGCCGATGGAATTAAAAAATATGCTCATAGATATTGGGGCAGATGATGAAGATGATGCAAAATCAATTGGAATTAAACCTGGGCAACAAATTGTTCCAATATGTCCTTTTACACCAATGGCTAATGAAAAAAAAGTGCTAGCAAAAGCATGGGATAATCGCTATGGTTGTGGTCTTGCAATTGAACTTATGAAAGAATTAAAAGATGAAAAGATATCGAACCAGCTATATTCTGGGGCTACTGTTCAAGAAGAGGTTGGTCTGCGTGGGGCACAAGCTGCTTCTCATCTGATTGACCCTGATGTTTTTTATGCATTAGATGCATCTCCGGCTAATGATATGAGTGGGGAAGATAAAGAGTTTGGCCAACTAGGAAAAGGCGCTCTTCTGAGAATTTTAGACAAATCAATGGTTACTCATCGTGGCATGAGAGATTTCATCCTAGATACTGCTGAAACGAATGATATTCCTTATCAGTATTTCGTCTCTCAAGGAGGTACAGATGCAGGGAGGGTTCACATTACGAATGATGGTGTACCATCTGCCGTCGTAGGAATTTGTTCCAGGTATATTCATACTTCATCGTCTATCATACATGTAGATGATTACGCAGCAGCCAAAGAATTGCTCGTACATCTTGTTAAGAATACAGACCAAAATACGGTGGACTATATTAAATCAAAAGTGTGAATAAAGGAGCCGTATAGCGCTGATAGCCTATGCGGCTTTATGGTATGATAGAAGTAAGATAAGATAACGTTAGAGGCAGGTGGACTTGGAGTGAAAATATATATAGGATCACTAAATCCAACTAAAGTCGATGCAGTAAAGCAAGTTTTTGCAAATGATGAAGTCTTTAGTGTAGATGTTGAATCAAAAGTAGCAGCTCAACCCTTTTCTGATGATGAAACACTCGAAGGAGCTGTTAATCGAGCCCGAGAGTGTGCGACGATGAAGAAGAGTGAGATCGGTATTGGATTAGAGGGTGGCGTTATGGAAATTGATGAGGATATCTTTTTATGTAATTGGGGTGCTTTAGTGGATCAGAAGGAAAACGTCTACCGAGCAAGCGGGGCAAGAATTCCATTGCCTGAAGAAATTAAAGCAGGATTAGAAACAGGTAGAGAACTAGGTGAATTAATGGATTCTTATGCTGAAAAAATTAATGTTAGTAAGCACGAAGGGGCTATTGGGATTTTTACAAATGGACAAATTAAAAGAGATGAAATGTTTTCCCATGTCGTTAGGCTTTTAAAAGGACAATGGGAACATGACCAAAAGTAAAAAAATGGTTCACTTATAGTAACAGAAGTATAAAACATTAAATAACTAAGTTTCTAGCAGTCCAATTATCATATAAATTGGACTGCTGTTTTTGATTTAATAAGGTTTATAGATAATTAAGGGGAAATAGAACCATAAATAAATTATTTGTTCTTATTCCATATAGGATGGCATTTTTTTAAGAAACCAATTGATTCATTGTACTCATAAAACGCATAGAAGCAAGTTTTTTATTACCATTTACTCATATACATAAGCTAGGATGTCCAAGGCTTGATCAATCGTTTCTACTGTTATGTTGGCCTGGTTAGAGAGTTCTTTAAGAGGGTGAATTAATGATTCAGGTCGAACTAAAATTAAAGGTTTATTGGCCTGAATAGCTAACCCCGCATCCATTGCAGTATTCCATTGTTTATAATTTTCTCCAAACAGAGCAATGACAGCGTCAGATTTTTCTAATAATAGTTGGGTTCTGAAGTTATTTATAGAAGAAGCGGCGTCGTCTATAAATAGTTTGTTAGGTTGATCGCCTAGAATATCAACACCGATATGATCGGACCGTTCATGATTTTCTTGAGGTCCAACAAAGTGTAGAGGTAAGCTTTTACTCTTGGCTTTGTTTTTTATATCATTCCTCCAATCATCATGAATTTGTCCAGCTAGATAAATTGTAATTTCCATATGAAGACCCCCAGAGATTTATTCTAAGATTAGTATGTTCATAGATTTTTAATTCTGTCCAGTATATACAACAAATTATTGAGAAATGATAAGCTAACAACTGAGGGGAAGATATAACTACTTTGTAGGTGATAAAATGATTTTAGTAAAATCGTTATAGGAACTATGACTAAAATTATACATCCCTTTAATCCCCGAAAATTCCAAGTAGACGAAAACTATTGATAAGAAAATTCCGGGGTACCCTTTATATGTATCGGTATATGTATGCACTGATTCTTTTAACTGACATATGGATTTTTCGTTACTTTCATTTGAAAATTTTTTACTGTTCAATTGATGTATTTACACATGTAATATTATAATGTAATATGGACGCGTTGAGAGGAAGGAGAATTCTTATGTTAGACTTTCTGAAGCGAAAAGGTGTAAATATATCCGTCCATGCTTATTTCATCACCGCTCTTAGCTTTATGGCATTAGGATTATTTTCATCGTTAATTATTGGACTTATTATACAAACAATAGGTGAACAGCTAGAGTTAACCTCTCTAATTGAAATGGGCAATTTTGCGATGGATTCAAAGATATGGGGAGGTGCTATTGGTGTTGCTATTGCATACGGGCTAAAAGCACCACCGTTAGTTATCTTTGCAGCATTATTTAGTGGGGCTTTTGGAGCGGATCTCGGAGGGCCAGCAGGGAGTTATATATCAGCACTAATCGCTACAGAATTTGGAAAAATAATAAGTAAACAAACTAAAATTGATATTATACTTACTCCTTTTATTACGATCGTAGTAGGATTTATGGTAGGATCTTTTATTGGTCCTCCAATCAATCAGTTTATGAAAGGTTTTGGGCAAATTATTAATTGGGCGACGTTACAACAGCCTATTATTATGGGTATGATTGTAGCTGCATTAATGGGAATGGCTCTTACAGCACCAATATCAAGTCTTGCGATCGCTTTAATGTTATCTATCGAAGGTTTAGCCGCCGGAGCTGCAACCATAGGTTGTGCGGCTCAAATGATTGGATTTGCGACCATTAGTTACCGAGACAATGGAATTGGAGGCGCAATTGCACAAGGAATCGGCACATCCATGCTTCAAGTTGCTAATATCGTGAAAAAACCAATTATTCTTATTCCGCCTACAGTTGCTGGGGCCGTTTTGGCTCCTTTTGCTACCGTGTGGTTACAGTTGGAAAACAATGCGGCTGGGGCCGGGATGGGAACTAGTGGTTTTGTAGGGCAGATTATGACGTTTGAGTCGCTTGGTTTTACGTGGGAAGTGGCTATTGCTATTTTATTTTTGCATTTTATTGGACCAGCTGTTATAAGTTATATCATTGCCTTTTGGTTTAGAAAAAAAGGATGGATTAAGCCAGGAGACATGGTTATTGAATATGATTAGACATGTGCTAGAATAACATTTGGAGGTGCTACCATGATCACACTTGAATCAGATGGCCAATTGCATGAGTTAATAAATGATAATAAAACGATTTTATTGTTTTCAGCGGATTGGTGCCCGGATTGTCGAATGATTGAACCTGTGCTTCCTGAGATCGAGGAAAAGTTTAAGGATTGGTCGTTCGTTTATGTTGATCGCGACAAATTTATTCATATATGCGCAAAGAATGATGTTTTTGGAATTCCAAGTTTCTTAGCCTTCAATCAGGGAGAAGAAGTCGGACGATTTGTTAGTAAAGATGCCAAAACTAAAGATGAAATTGAAAAATTTTTAAATAACATCGCACAATAACAAGCTGTTTCTTGCAGCTTGTTTTCTGTTGGGAGAGTCTTTTTCGGAGGATGGTTGTTTTCCTTTTCGTTTCTAAGCATGAGATATGCTAGAATAGGTAACGGAATAGACTTCTTCCAGTCCTAAAGGAGGAACGGAATATGAAAATAACTAGTATAAAAATGAAGAAAATATTGGAAGATCGTTTTCAAAATGATGAATGGAAAATAACTTTCAATCGTGACAAGGATACGTTTCGTATAGAATGGAAAGAATCCGGCAAAGGAATAACCATTACGTTGCCAAATGTAATTGCCAAATACGAAAACCGCGGAGAAGAAGCTATCGATGAATTGGAAGATCATGTACAAGAAGCCTTACGAATTATGAATGAGACACATTACCTGACAGGAAAAGAACAATATATTTACCCTGTTATTAGAGCAGGATCCTTTCCTACAGAAACTGAAAATGGGAAAAAACTAGTTTATTCAGATCATACGGCTGAAACAAGGGTATATTACGCATTGGATCTGGGGAAATCATATCAACTCATAGATGAAGATATGTTACAACGCGAGGGCTGGACAATCGATCGGATGAAAGAAATTGCAAGTTTTAATGTGCGCTCTCTCCCTGTAGACATTAAAAAAGATACGGTGTACGAGAATGACTTTTATTTCCATTCTACAAAAGATGGTTATGATGCTAGCAGAATTCTAAATGAAGTGCTTCTAGAGAAGTTGAAAGCTGAATTTGAAGGTGAATTAGCTATAAGTATTCCTCACCAAGATGTAATTATTTTTGCTGATATCAAGAATCCTGAGGGGTATGATATTTTGGCTCAAATGGCGATGAAGTTTTTCGCAGAGGGGACGGTTCCTGTCACTTCTCTTTCATTCTTGTATGAAGATAAGGTATTAGAGCCTATTTTTATTCTTGCGCAAAAAAAACCAAAACAAAAGCGAAAGGACGATTAAATGATGGATGTTTTTTATAACCCTAATGGAGTAGGTGACGTACTCATTATTCCAATTAAAGAGGGGGACCGTCTAACAACAATACATCAAACGATAGGAGATGTTGTTAAAATCACTAATCAACAAGACGGCTCCTTGCTTGGTTACAATATCTTTAATGCTTCCAATCATTTTTCTTTAACTGAACATGGTAAAATTCAAATGACCGAAGATATGTTGAATAAGTTAAAGAACTTATTTCTAGCAAAGGATCTAAATGATCCTCTTGATTTTGACTTATCACCTAAATTTGTTATTGGTTATGTAAAAGAGAAAGGATCCCATGAAAATGCTGATAAACTAAGTGTTTGTCAAGTGGATGTTGGCGATGAAATATTGCAAATTGTTTGTGGTGCCCCAAACGTGGACGTACATCAGCACGTCGTGGTGGCTAAAGTTGGAGCAACGATGCCAAGCGGTATGAAAATTAAAGATGCTGAACTACGGGGAGTGCCTTCATCGGGTATGATTTGTTCTCCTAAAGAGCTAGGGTTACCTAACGCTCCTGAAGAAAAAGGAATCCTTGTTTTAGACGAAAGTCCGGCTCCAGGTAAGCCATTCCAATTTTAATTAAAGGAAGCAAACGGAACTTATGTACTAAGTCCTTTGCTTCTTTTTTATTTTTCTGAGAAATTTTAAATAGAATGTAAACCAAATACATTGAAAAACCTGTTAAAATAGTACTTACAATAATTTATATTGATATAGAAGGAAAGTGTGAAAATATGTGGAAAAACTTTAAAGATAAATTTAAGAACTTTTTTGACGGAAATGAAGAACCATCTCAATTTGAGCAACAACCAATAAAGCCAACGTCAAACAATTACGAACGTGAACTTAAAGATTCGAACGCCAGTACGAAAATGACTTATAAATATCCGAAACAAGGAAATTTTCGGTTTCCTATTATTCCTGATCGTTCTATTCAGCAAGAGGAGCCTGAGCCTGTATCCCAGGATCGTACCAATAGGGTTGACCGTGAAAAAACAAAACGCGCAGATAACAATGGAGAAAAGCCTGAAAGAAATCACAGAAAAGATAGGACGACTTCCAATGATACTGAACAGGAGGAATCAGAGGCTTCAGACATTCCGTTCACACCATCAGATGTACCCTCTCCTGTATATGGTTACCACCCTAGATCAACACCAGTGACTAATTATGAAAAGTTACCAGATTCCAATAAGTCAACTACAACCGCTAGAATGGAGCAATCCCGTCATGATGAGGAGCATTGGCAGAGTATCCGTCAGCGTGTTTTAGGCAAGATACAATCCAAGAAAACCGAGGAGGAGTACCTGCAAGTTGAATCTCCAGGTACTGAAATATCGGCAGATACGGAAGTGAGAACTGAGGAGACACTTTCTGAAGATGTTCCTTCACCTAACGTTATGAGTTATTCAGAAACAGCAAATGAAGAGATATTAGAAAATACAGAAGAAATGATAGAAGGTGTTACAGAAGAAAGAATAGAAAGCACAGAAGAAATGGTAGAAAGTGTTACAGATGAAAGCACAGGAAGCACAGAAGAAATGGTAGAAAGTGTTACAGATGAAAGCACAGGAAGCACAGAAGAAATGATAGAAAGTGTTACAGATGAAAGCACAGGAAGTACAGAAGAAATCCTAGAAGAAAATACAGACGAATTAGCTGTTGAAGGTGTTAACGAATCGGACAGCGGAGTTAATCAAGAACATACTAGTGGTGTGCCCAAACTAGAGACAGAGGAAAACCATCCTTCTAGCGAGAATGAAAATGAAAGAACTTCTGAACGAAAAAGTGTTCCTTTTAATGTTGTTATGACCCCTAGAGATAAACGGACGAGGGACCAGCAAAAAAAAACTCTTCACAAACAAGAAAAAAAAAGTGAAGTGACATTCAACAATAATGTTCAAAGAGAGAGTTATTCGACTCCACTTAATTTGTTAAATGATAAAGTTCGCAAGTCATCAGATGATGAAAAATGGATTCATGAACAAATGGATTTGCTAGAAACAACATTACGGCAATTTCATGTCAAAGCGAAAGTAGTGCATGCCATGAAAGGCCCAGCTGTTACGCGATTTGAAGTACAGCCAGAACCGGGAGTGAAAGTGAGTAAAATTACAAATTTATCAGATGATATTAAGTTAAGCATGGCTGCTCGTGATATAAGGATTGAAGCACCTATCCCTGGTAAGCAAGCGGTAGGAATAGAAGTACCAAACAAACAGCCGGAAATGGTCGGATTACAGGAAATTTTCGAATCAGAAGCTTTTAAGAAAGATTCTTCCCCATTATCTGTAGCTCTTGGATTGGACATAGGGGGGGACCCTGTAGTCACTAACTTAAAAAAAATGCCACACGGATTAATAGCTGGAGCTACAGGGTCTGGTAAAAGTGTTTGTATTAACACAATTCTAATTAGTATGCTTTATAAAGCCCACCATGAGGATGTTAAATTTTTGCTAATTGATCCTAAGATGGTCGAACTTGCTCCTTATAACGGTCTTCCTCACTTAGTATCACCAGTGATTACAGACGTTAAAGCTGCGACTATAGCGTTAAAATGGGCAGTCAAAGAAATGGAAGAACGCTATGAAAAATTTGTCGCAGAAGGAGCAAGGGATGTTGAACGATACAATGAAAAAATGATTCAGCAAGGAAGACGTGCAGAAAAGCTACCATACTTAGTTATTGTAATCGATGAGTTAGCTGATCTAATGATGGTTTCTCCACAAGATGTAGAGGATGCGATATGTCGTATAGCTCAAAAAGCAAGAGCTTGTGGTATTCATTTACTTGTTGCTACTCAGCGTCCCTCTGTTGATGTTATAACGGGTTTAATCAAAGCAAATATTCCCACTCGAATGGCTTTTAGTGTCTCATCTCAAGTCGATTCACGTACAATTATTGACACTGGAGGAGCAGAGAAGCTACTTG
The DNA here is from genome assembly GCF_042663045.1 of Halobacillus seohaensis. Classification (NCBI taxonomy): domain Bacteria; kingdom Bacillati; phylum Bacillota; class Bacilli; order Caryophanales; family Bacillaceae; genus Halobacillus; species Halobacillus seohaensis. The sequence continues at coordinate 22,578 of NZ_JBHSZV010000014.1, forward strand.
GTAAAGGAGATATGTTATTCATTGAAAATGGTTCTGGACAATCGGTTAGAATTCAGGGGTCTTTTGTTTCAGATGAAGAAATTGAGCGTGTTACAGCTTACGTAAGAAAACAAGCTCCAACTAATTACTTATTTGAACAAGATGAACTTATCCAGCAAATATCCACCGAAGAAGATACTGATGCAATATTTGATGATGCTGTCCAATTTGTATTAGAACAAAATGGAGCGAGTGCATCGTTGCTCCAACGTAAATTTAAAGTGGGTTATAATAGGGCTGCACGGTTAATTGATCAAATGGCTGACTATGGAATTATTTCTGAAGCAAAAGGCAGTAAACCAAGAGATGTTCTATTAACTAAACAACAAATTGATGAAATGCTCGTTCGGTGAGTGCGCTCAGAGAAGATTATGACTTGTTAAAATTGTACGAATTATATATGATAAACAAAGAATCTATTTAAGAACGAGAACCTATATGTTTAAGGAGTTTAGTCATGAAAGAAATTGCTAGTAAGTTAAATGGTGAAATTTCTCGTTTAACAAATAAAACATTTAAATTTGACGAGCGAGTTGCTGAAGGATGGTTTTCTGCAGTTTACTTTTTGAAATCAAAAGAGATCATTGAAAATCATTTGTCTGAAAATATTGTTACAATGCAATTTTTTCAAAAGGATCATGCGGTTTTGTGTGGAACTGATGAAGCAATTGCTCTAGTTCACACCTTTTCTGATCACCCTGAAAAACTTGAAATTCATTCTTTGAAGGATGGAGATAAAATTGAGCCTTATGAAACCGTCTTAACCATATCAGGTCCTTATCAATATTTTGGTTATTTAGAAGGCATAATAGACGGCATTCTTGCTAGAAGAACCTCTGTTGCTACGAATGTTTATAATGTTGTAAAGGCAGCGAGAACTTCTGGTAAACAAAAACCAATTATTTTTATGGGAGATCGTGATGATCATTTCACCCAGCAATCGGGAGACGGTTATTCTGCATTTATTGGAGGTTCCACTGCTCAAGCGACCCATGCTATGAATGAATGGTGGGGGAAAGCAGGTATGGGAACAATGCCTCATGCTTTGATTCAAATGTTTAAAGGTGATGTAGTAGCAGCCTCAAAAGCTTACCAAACCCAGTTCCCTAATGATAACCTAATGGCGTTAGTTGATTACAATAATGATGTCATCACGGATTCTTTAAAAGTTGCAAGAGAATTCGGTGAACAACTAATTAGTGTGCGTTTAGATACATCTCGCAATTTAGTGGATAAGTATTTTCTAAGAAATCAGCACTTAATGGGAACTTTTGATCCAAGAGGTGTAAATCCAGAGCTTGTATTTGCACTACGTCGTGCACTTGATGATGAAGGTTTCCAGCATGTGAAGATTGTAGTAAGTGGAGGTTTCACTGAAGAGCGTATCCGTGACTTCGAAAACCTTCAAGTGCCTGTAGATATGTATGGCGTTGGAGGTAGCTTGCTCAAAATACGTATAGGTTTTACAGGGGATAACGTAATTATTAATGGGGACCATGAAGCGAAGGAAGGCCGTCGTTACAAACCGAATACCCGCTTAGAAGTAGTACCTTATATTGGAGATACAAATGACTAATTTGGTAGAGAGAAGCTTGCTCTTTTTTGGATTCTTTAAAAGGAGTAAGCTTCATGTCGTTTGTTATTTCTTATAAGATTAACGTGTTAAAATAATTTATTGATTTGCTTGAGAGTAGCGAATAAGTATGAAACGGATTCGCATGCTAAGAAATGATACATATAATACTTAAAGTGATCCACTTTATTTTGGAGGTTCATGTTTATGACAACTTACCATTTTGTTGGTATTAAAGGTACAGGAATGAGTGCATTAGCTCAAATCTTGCACGATTCAGGTGAAAAAGTTCAAGGTTCCGATATAGATAAATACTTCTTTACACAAGCTGTACTAGAGGAAAAAAACATCGATATTCTTCCATTTTCAGAAGGGAATATTACAGAGGACTTAACGATTATTGCTGGAAATGCTTTTAAGGATGATCATGAAGAAATTGTTAAAGCAAAGGAATTAAACCTTCCCTACTACCGTTATCATGAATTCCTTGGGGAGTGGCTGAAGAAGTACACAAGTATTGCTGTAACAGGTGCCCATGGAAAAACATCAACGACCGGTCTGTTATCACATGTTTTGAAAGAAAACTATCAGACTTCATTTTTAATTGGTGATGGTTCAGGACAAGGAAATGAGGATAGCCAGTATTTTGTTTTTGAAGCATGTGAGTATCGTAGGCATTTTTTACAGTATCATCCAGACTATGCCATTATGACAAATATTGACTTTGATCACCCAGATTATTTCACAAGTCTTGAAGATGTCTTTCAAGCTTTTCAACAAATGGCAAAGCAAGTGAAGAAAGGAATCATTGCTTGCGGAGACGATGAGCACTTGCAACACATACAAGCAAATGTCCCTGTATTGTATTATGGTCTGGCCGATACGAACGATTTTCAAGCCCAAAATATTCAAGAGGATGAACATGGTACGACTTTCGATGTTTTTGTCCGAAATACATTCTATTCGACATTTATGATCCCTCAATTTGGCACCCATACAGTTTTAAATGCCTTAAGTGTAATTGCCATTTGCCATTATGAGGATATGTCAATTAACCAAATTAGCAAACTCTCTACTTTTAGTGGAGTCAAACGTCGCTTTACTGAAAAGAAATGGAAGGAGCAAATTTTAGTTGATGACTATGCTCATCATCCAATTGAAATCACAGCGACGATTGACTCGGCCAGAAAAAAATATCCAGAACGTGATGTGGTTGCTATTTTCCAACCACATACGTTCACAAGAACTAAAACCTTCTTAAAAGAATTTGCGGAGAGTCTTATGCTAGCTGATGAAGTATATCTATGTGATATATTCGGCTCTGCTAGAGAGAATAGTGGAAAATTAACAATTGAAAATCTTCAAGAACTTATACCAAATGCTCGGATTTTGGATGTATCTGAAACAAGACAACTCTCCGAACATGATGACGGAGTGCTATTATTTATGGGCGCAGGAGATATCCAAAAGTTTCAGGATGCATATGAAAAGTCGGAGTAACCAGAAAAACGTGTAATGAATTACACGTTTTTCTACCTTAAAGTAAATAAAGGGTTTTAGAGAATTGTATAGAATATAATTATTAAGACCAAAATAAGTTTATACTTTCACTGTAGTGGGTAAATACTAATCAGTGGTAAATACATATGTGGAGGAGAGTACTTTGGATATGGTTATCATCTTGTACATTTCGGCTCTAATTGCAGCTATCGCTTTTGCCGTTCTAGTTATTTATTTAGCCAGGACCTTAATAGCTGTACGTCGAACAATGAATAACGTTGCTGACACTCTTGAAGGAGTGGAGAAACAAATGGAGGGAATGACCCTGGAAACCACAGCTTTACTGAATAAAACAAATAAATTAGCTGAAGATGTGAGTGAGAAGTCTCAAAAGGTAAACTCTTTAGTGGACGGGGTCAAAGGGATTGGTGATACTGTACAAGAGTTTAACCACTCGATACGATCCATATCTAAAGGTTTCAGCCATTCTGCTCAGGATCACACAGATTCAGCTGCTCAAGCGATGAAGTGGGGGCAAGTTGCCATTAATTTATGGAAGAAAGCTAAGAAAGAGATTTAAACTAAACAGGAGGGGAAGTATAATGACTACAGAACAAAACCATGTGAACGAAGAAAGTAACACTGATAACACAGCAGGAAGAGATTTTGTCTTTGGTTCTTTAATCGGAGGAGTAGTAGGAGCTGTAGTAGCACTGCTTTTAGCGCCTAAATCTGGTCGTGAACTACGTGGTAATATTAATGAAAATTCTACTGAGTGGAAAGCACGAGCTGGAGAATGGAAAGATCGTGCAGTAGAATCTTCTTCTCAGTTATCTAAGAACGTTTCTGAGAAGTCCCAAGAGCTAGGAACCAAAGTGAAAGATTCTACAAAGAATTTACAAGAAAAAGTAAAAAATAATAAAAATAGTAGTGATGATGAAGAAGCCGAAAAGGCAGCACAGGAAGTTGCTGAAGCTATCGATGAAGCTGCTCAGGAATTAGAGAAACAACAAGGCTCTACGACATCATCTAATATTTAAAAAAAGTCAGAGGCTGCTATAGCCTCTGTTTTTTTTAAGCGTTCAGAAAATTAATAAATAAGGAGAAATAAAATGGTTAATTTAATTAATAATGTGGATGATTTTGATGAAGTTCTTAAGAGAGAAACAGCTTTTTTCTTGCTGAAGCACAGTTTAACTTGTCCAATTAGTGCCACGGCAAAAGAGCAATATGATGAATTTAGTGAGAAGTCGGATATTCCATGCTTTACTTTATATGTCCAAGATTCAAGAGAATTAAGTCATTATATTGCAGAGAATTATAAAGTGCGCCATGAATCACCACAAGCGTTACTCTTTCAAAATAATAGAGTGAAATGGCATGATAGTCATAGTAAAATAAAAGTTAGTAACCTAAAAGATGCAACAAATAAATAAAAAGAAAAAGCGAACTATTCTTTCTTATGTGGATATTATTGTAAATGTAAGTAAAATTCCTAGTTTGTTTTAAAAGAAATCTATATGAATATCCTTTAAAAGGGTGACAATTGTCTAAATGTTAGCTATAATTGTCCCTAATTATCTATGAAAATATTATAATTAAATTACTACAAAATCTTGGGAGGATTGAATATGAGTAACCATCAACTAGACGAGCTGCGTAGCCAGCTTGAAGAGGTAAACTTGCAGCTTTTGAATTTAATCAATAAACGCGGTGATTTGGTAAAGGATATTGGCCAAATCAAAGAAAAACAGGGGATGAATCGTTTTGACCCTGTCCGAGAACGAGTTATGTTTGACCAAATAACTGAAAAGAATGATGGACCATTTGAAGATTCTACAGTGACTCACTTATTTAAAGAGATTTTCAAAGCAGGTCTCGAATTACAAGAAGACGACCACCGAAAAGCACTGCTAGTATCCCGTAAGAAAAAGCCTGAAGATACAGTAATTGAAGTTAATGGTGAACGTATTGGCGATGGCAATCCACACTTCATAATGGGACCATGCGCAGTCGAAAGCTATGAACAAGTATCTACAGTTGCCAAGGCAGTTAAAGATCAAGGGCTTAAATTATTACGTGGAGGTGCCTTCAAACCTCGTACTTCTCCATACGACTTTCAGGGACTTGGTTTAGAGGGTCTTAAAATTCTTAGAGAAGCAGCTGATGAGCACGGCCTAGCGGTTATTAGTGAAATCGTTAATCCGGCAGATATTGAAAAAGCAGTTGAATATCTAGACGTTATTCAAATTGGTGCTCGAAACATGCAAAACTTCGAATTATTGAAAGCAGCTGGCTCTGTTAATAAACCCGTACTTCTTAAGCGAGGATTATCTGCAACGATCTCAGAATTTATAAATGCAGCTGAATATGTAATATCCCGAGGAAATGGTAATATTATTTTATGTGAGCGTGGAATCCGCACTTATGAAAAAGCAACGCGTAATACGTTAGATATTTCTGCAGTACCGATTTTAAAACAAGAGACGCATTTACCTGTCTATGTTGATGTTACTCATTCCACTGGTCGTAGAGATCTACTACTTCCAACAGCAAAGGCGGCACTAGCTGTTGGCGCAGATGGTGTCATGGCTGAAGTGCACCCTGACCCAGCTGTAGCGTTATCAGATTCAGCACAACAAATGGACATTCCAACATTTGATAAATTCATGAATGAGCTTAAAAAATAATTTTGCGATTTAATTGTCAGGCTAATTCTTTTAGCCTGACTTATTTTTTTGTAGTATGAAATTCCGTTATAATAGGGAAATATTCATATAAAGAAGAAATACGCGAAGATTGCGGAACAAGAACAACTATCGTATGATTATTTTATCAACATGTCGTCAGGTAATCGACTAAGGAGGATTTAGTATGAATGTAACAATATATGATGTAGCAAGAGAAGCAAATGTGTCTATGGCAACGGTTTCCCGAGTCGTCAATGGAAATCCTAACGTAAAACCTGCCACTCGAAAGAAGGTCCATGAGGCCATTGAACGTCTTGGTTATCGTCCTAATGCAGTGGCGCGAGGACTAGCGAGTAAAAAGACAACAACAGTTGGAGTTATTATCCCTGATATTTCGAGTATATTTTTTGCCGAATTAGCCAGGGGGATAGACGATATTGCTACAATGTACAATTACAACATTATTTTGAGTAATTCTGATCAAAATAAGGATAAGGAACTTCACTTGATTAATGCTATGCTTGGAAAGCAAGTAGATGGACTTGTGTTTATGGGTGGGAAAATTACTGAGGATCATACCCGTGAATTCAAAAACGCATCGGTTCCAGTCGCTTTAGCAGCAACTATTGATGAGTCTGGAGAAACACCTTCCGTTAATATCAACTATGAGCATGCTTCGTATGAAGCTACTGAATTATTACTTTCCCACGGACATAATCGAGTATCCTTTGTATCTGGACCTGAAAATACAGAAATCAATACTCAAAAACTTAAAGGGTTTAAACGGGCTTTAAAGGATAGTAACATTAGTTTAGATGAAAATATTATAACAACTGGTGACTATTCCTATGATTCCGGATTAGAAGCATTTGACCAATTATGGGATGTAGAGGAAAAGCCTCAAGCTATCTTTGTAGCATCAGACGAAATGGCTCTAGGAGTGATTCATGGTGCTCAAGACCGTGGATTAAATGTACCTGAAGATGTTGAGGTATTTGGATTTGATAATACGCGCTTAGCTACAATGGTTCGTCCGACTTTGTCTACAGTCGTACAACCTATGTATGATATCGGTGCAGTAGCTATGAGATTATTAACTAAGTTCATGAATAAAGAAGAAGTGGATGAACAAAATGTAACTTTACCTCATCGAATTATTGAAAGAAACTCAACTCGAGATAAATAGTGCCGATATAAATACTATCAATGTATTTGTGAAATCGGGGAGAGAGATGTATGAGTAAACGGGATTTATTAACTCCAATAGGTATTACTCTTGGATTTATAATGGTGGTTTTTGGAATTATGTCTAACTCTGGTATTGGCGGAGTGTCTTCTTTTGTACAAGCTTCTTCGATTATTATTGTCTTAGGAGGATTGGCGGCAGCTTTATTAGTAAATTTCAACCTAACTGATATAAAACTAACTTTTAAAGTAGTCAAAGAAGCATTTAGACGTAATGATATGAATTTGTATGAATTGATTCAATTGTTTGTTCGGCTTTCTGAGCGAGCTAGAAGAGAAGGCTTATTAGCTTTAGAAGCCGAGCTTGAAGAAGTAGACGATCCTTTTATAAAAAAAGGTATCTTACTAGCCGTGGATGGAGTTGAACCAGAAGTTATAAATGATATATTAAGTGCTGAAATTACAGCTGTTGAAGAACGTCACTATCGTGGACGTGCGATCATTGAAAAAGCTGGAGATTATGCCCCTGCCTGGGGAATGATTGGTACACTCATTGGACTAGTATTAATGCTTCAATCCCTTATGGATCCAGAGACATTAGGTCCTAAAATGGCCGTAGCATTACTAACGACTCTTTACGGTACTTTATTGGCTAACTTAGTTTTTATACCGATGGCTGGCAAATTAGCTAATAAAACCGAAAAAGAGATTTTTGCTAAACAAGTTATAATTGAGGGTGTAATTGGCGTTCAATCCGGTCAAAATCCTAAGATTCTAGAAGAAAAATTAAGTGCATTCTTATCTGAGGAAGACAAGAAGTCCATAGAAGAATCAGTTGAGGAAGAGGCTGGAGTAAAGGAAGCCGCAAATGAAGCTTAAAAGAAGACATAGAGAGAATTTAAAAGGCTCTCCTAAGTGGATGACAACATATGCAGATATGATTACCCTGATTTTAGTGTTTTTTATTCTTTTGTTTTCAATGTCGCAAATTAATTTGGTGAAGTTTGACGCTGTTGCAGAGTCATTTCGAAATCGGATGATTCTTGACTTTTATCCCTCTACTGTTGAAAATGATAATCCAACGGAGCAAACGGATGTTCAAGAAAATGGAGAAGAGAGCAATGAGTTTGATGACCCCACTGAAAACCCTGATAATGTGGCTGCAGATGAAGCAGACAGTGAGTCAGACGAAGACTTAGATCAGTTGGTGGAAGATGTTGATGAATTTTTGGAAAACAACGAACTTCATGATACTATTTCAGCGACTAGAACAGATCGAGGCGTTGTTTTAGTATTACAAGAGCAATTACTCTTTGAAGCTAGTGAAGCTATTATTAATTCTTCTGGTAAACCATTTTTAAGAAAAGTAGGACGTTTACTTAAGAATATTCCGAACCATGTTAAAGTGGAAGGACATACAGATGGGCGTTCAATTGCAACTTTCCAATATCCTTCTAATTGGGAATTGTCTGGTGCGCGGGCAGGTAGCGTTATTCGTTTTTTAACTACAAATACGGAAGGCTTGAAAGCTAGTCGTTTATCAGCCGCAGCTTATGCGGATACTCGCCCAATAGCTCCCAATGACTCTCCGGAAAATTGGCAAAAAAACCGCAGGGTAGAGATCGTTATTTTGGATCCGGATTATTCTTCTTGAAAAAGCTGATCATTCAAGAGACTGAGTATTCCATTAACTATTAGAAAAATGAAGAGAATCATTATTAGCTTAAGTAGTTCAGTTTTGGAAGACATCTTGTTCCCCCTAAACTGAACTACTTTTTTATACGAATTTGTAACCGATAGGACTTGTAGAAGAGCACTCCTTCGAAAAACGAACGGCCAAGGTAGCGCAGTGAGAGATGACTGAGGAGACACCCGGGTATCGTTGTGACCGCTTGAAAGAGTTGACACAGTTTTTGCTTATTAAATGCAACACTTTTTTCCAGTTAAGGACTTCCCTTTTATTTGTAAGAGTGTGTATGATAGTCTTAACAATCATACAACCACTGTTACTCTTATCGATATGATGCTCACGAAAAATGTATACATACTAATAGTTATGCACATTGACGAAGTTGTGCTTGTTGCGCTAACTTAGCAGGATTGTTGAAGACTCGATTCCGAGATTGTGTGGCTGTTCCGTCATCGGTATGAGAAGAAGGAGGTCGGGGAAATAACTCGCTTTCCGTGGGCGTACGGTGAGCCTCCTTGGACTTCGTCCTGCGGGGTCTCACCATGTCCTCTGATCCCACAGGAGTCTTGTCATTTCCCCGACCACCTTGCCATGAAGAAGAGGGACGGAACATCTGCGAATCTAAGAAGTCTGCACGTAGCTATTGTTATAACAGCATGTTTATCCTCTATTTTTATAATGGAGGAAGGCCTCCTATTTGGGTCCGTTCGTGAAAATAAAGCAGAGAGGATCGGGAAGAGCGGACTAGACGAGCCGCACAGAGCAAAGCGAGGGCACTAAAAAATTCATTACAAAGAAAAATATTATGAGACCACCCACGATATCGGCGATCCCATCGACTTTTCCTTCTTTATATTGATTGTTTTAATTCTTGTTCTCTTATATTACGTTTTTCAGTGGCCCCAGTCGTTTCCCACCCCGCTCTCCGATGAAAAGCAACGGAACCGCTATTCTTTTATTGAATAATCCGAGGCTTTAAGCGATATGCATGAAAGCACCTTCCAGCACAATTCTCACTCATAGGGAGTGCTTTTCACTTGAATCACCACATCTGATGCTTCCGTTCTCCTCATAAAAGCAAGAAGGTCCGGGAAATCGTGAGACTCCTGTGGGATGAACATGATCGGTGAGATCCCGCAAGGCGTAGCCTGAGGAAACTCACCTCATGCCCACGGAAAGCGAGTGATTTCCCGGACCTTCTAACGCCATCCTTGGTAACGGAAACCACCAGAATGTCACGAATCTGAGTATTCCACAATCTGGGGCGTTAGTTCAATAACTCTAATATCTAAGAAGAACCAAAACATACATTATTTCATTCATTAAAATGTATGTTTTGGTCAATCGTCTGTTGGAAGGCGAGCAAATCAACCATCCAAGTTGCGTAATAACGTTTCCATGCTCAACTTACAAATCTTAATAAAAATAAAGCATTGAACTGCAGAGCAATTCAATGCTTTATTTAGCTAACTTTTAGCTGATTCCCTTTTTAGTATAGAAGGTTATAAATTTAATTTATTTGATGTTGAAAAAAATCTTAACGCTCGTTAGAGGTCGCGAGAAGAATTAAAGTTTATTTGATTATGAATAAGTTTCATACAGCTTTCCAATACTTTATTATTTTTTTCAGTGATTTCTTGCTTTCTAGGAATTGGATTATACGCTTGGTCAGGATCACTCCATTTTTTGGGTAATTCAACAGGAGAATACTTTTGCCAATGCTCAACCCATTCCAATGGTAAATCACCTTTAAAAGGGGCTCCTGTTAACATTATTTGCCATATTTGCGCCCATGCTCGTGGTACTACCCGCCAAATGTCGTAACCACCACCACCTAACGCTACCCACCTGCCTTTACAATGTTTATGAGCCAGTTGATGAGCAATTAAGGGTATCCTCTCGTAGATTTTCATAGTTGAACATAAGTGTGTTAGAGGATCAAGAAAATGGGCATCAGCGCCATTCTGAGTAACAATAATATCTGGTTTAAAAAATTCAACAATTTTAGAGAAAGCGGATTCATAGACTTCCAAAAATGATTCATCTTCTGTAAATGCATCGATGGGCAAATTAAAGGAATAGCCATAGCCTTCCTTTAGTCCTCTTTCATTTACATTCCCAGTTCCGGGAAATAGGTAACGACCTGTTTCATGGATAGAAAATGTACAAACATTAGGATCATCATAAAAAGCCCACTGGACTCCATCACCATGATGTGCATCGGTATCCACATATAATACCTTATAATCTGTATGCTCACGAATATATTTAATTCCTACGGCTCCGTCATTGTAAATACAAAATCCTGAGGCTTTTCTTTCGAAGCCATGGTGAAGGCCTCCGCCTAAGTTTAATGCGTGGTCTGCTTTTCCACTTATAACTGCGTCTATAGCAGATAACGTACTGCCAACTAACAAGGAAGAAGCTTCATGCATACCTTTAAACATTGGTGTATCTTCTGTGCCAATACCATATTCTAATCCTTCATCTTCAGTCAAATCTCCATGACCGGCTCGTTTCACAGCTTTTATATATTTATTACTATGAAAAAGCTGTAGTTCACTATCCGTAGCAGAACGAGGTTCTAATAGATGTTCATTTGTTAAACTTTTTTGTTTTTCTATTAAATCCTTAGCCATGGTTACTCTTAGTTGGTTAAAAGGGTGGTCATCACGAAATTTATATTTCGTGAAATCCTCCGTAAATATAAACTTTGAATGGCAGCTCATGTTGTCATCCCCGGCATTTTAGGCCATAGAACTTCATAGCCTGCTTCTTTTAAATCCTCTATCGTTGGCAAAGGATTCATTGTTTGAATACGAATGACAATAATTTTGTAGTTGGAATCCGGCTTATAAGGATAAATGAGAACAGAGCTGATATTTACTTTCCTCTTTCCAAAAACTTGAGTAACTTTAGGGAGAATTCCTGGTTTATTCAATACTTTTACTTCTATTTGGGAACTCTGGACATTGGTACCTGTAAGATGAATAAGCGTATGAAGCATGTCTTTTTCTGTAATTATTCCAACAATCCTATTACTTTTCATTACGGGTACACAAGCGAATTCTTGTTCGTAAAAGATCGTAGCAACTTCTTCGACAAAGTCTAAAGGATGTACAGTAGTAACGGGAGTTGTCATTATGGATTGAATAGGTTTTTGTAACTGATTAGATTCCGATGGTTCATCTAAGATTGAGGGACTGGCATCGCGAACATCTCGGTCAGATACTATACCAATCACACATTGATTCTCGTCTACGATTGGTATATGACGAATGTGGTATTGGTTTAATAATTTAAGAGCAGTTTCAATAGAATCAGAAGGTGTTAACGTAATTACATCTTCTTTCATTACTTCTTCTACGAGCATTATTATTCCTCCCTAGCTTTCCTATATTGGTTTCTAGTAAGAAAACGCAATTCATCAAACTTTTCAATTGATGAATTAGCTACTTTCGTTCCAAGACGCACCATTAAACAGTTAGCAGGGTGGGAGATGATTTCTGGATCATCTGTAGGGGAAGGGGTTAAGCCTCCAGCCCCCATCATCTTTTCCATTACTTTACGATAGTTCCATATGCTTAATTTCGTACCTTTTAAATCCCAATGCCAATAGTATTCTGTTGAAATGATGATATAATTTTCCATAAAAGGGTCTTTCATAGATAATTCTAAAAGTCTGGAACCCACACGAAAACCTCGAAATTGTGGCACAACCTCAATGGCCCCGAGCTCAATTAAGTCTTCCATATTACCTTCAGACCATCTTTCCATAGGATCGGGATGTAAATAAGTCACGTACCCTACAATTGTTTGGTTATGAGTAGCAACTATAATTCTTCCTTCCCTAAAATCCGCAATACTTTGTAATGCTTCAAATTGTTTTGTTGGGGGACGGAATGCATTGAGATGCTCATGAAAAGCGTATTCAGCTAATTGATGGGAAGAAAGGGGACCTTGTATTTCCATTGGTCCATAAGCAGTTTCAAAGGTTTGTTGATTAAAAGTTTTTATATGTTCCATTGGATCACCACCTATTTGATGAGATGCGAACTTCGTATAATCTCCATTATACATGAACTAGAATATTTTTAAATTACTGAAACAACAAAACTCCAGTCCGATTAACCAGACTGGAGTTTTGTGTTCTATTAAATTATTCTTCAGAGGCACCGTCACCGGATCCATCGTCACTGGAACTATCATCACTAGAGGCACCGTCATCGGAGCTATCATCACTGGAACTATCATCACCAGAGGCACCGTCATCGGAGCTACCATCAGCGGATCCATCGTTACTGGAACTATCATCACCAGAGGTACCGTCACCAGAGCTACTATCACTGGTTCCACCGTCACTGGAACTATCATCACCAGAGGCACCGTCACCAGAGCTACCATCACCGGATCCGCCGTCACTGGAACTATCATCACCAGAGCTACCGTCACCGGAGCTACTATCACTGGTTCCACCGTCACTGGAACTATCATTACCGGAGCTATCGTCGGATCCACCGTTATCGGGGGCTCCGCTACTTTCATCTGAGCCATTATTTTCTGAACTATTTTCGTTAGAGTCATTATCTTCTTGTTCGGGTTCTCCAGGGTTTCCAACTACAGTACTCGAAGAAAGACTAGAAGAACCTCCGTAGTAGTCAACAGCTCTAACAGCATATATTCCATCATTTCCAGAGTAGTTATAGTTAGTGTTTCTTGTGCTTCCAATTCTTGTGAAAGTACCGTTAGATGAAGCGGCGCGATATACTCTATATCCAACTACGTCATTACTTGAAGATTCATTCCAATTGATCGTAGAGGAATTAGCCGAAACAGATCCAGGTGCTACTGGATCACTTCCATCATTGCTAATATTTTCAGAAGCTGATCTAGCTCCTGATGATGGGAGAGCAACATTAGCCCATGCTCCAGAATTAGGTAATAAATGATTTAGTACTTCTGCTGAATTATAGTTATTTTCGTTTAGGAATTCCGGTTTAATCGTTACGCCGTTACCTTCGTCTATAATGAACTCACTAGGAGTATTATCTCCTGCAGCAGCCATATTCCCTTTAATCTCTACAAAGTTGCCATCTGTTAGGCTATCGTCTACTTCAGTTGGAACAAATTTAGATATATACATATCACTCTTCGCCAATCCTGCGGCTGAGCATAAGTCTGAGGCCAAAAGCCCGGAAGTAGCACAATACGTTCTAGTAGTTATGCCATCAGGTTTCACAAACCGACCGTCAGGAACCATTAAGTCAGGGCGAACTTCAGAAACTGCGTTAACGACATCCGCCCATAGTCCAGTATTCCTTTGACTATAGCCGTTTCTGTTTAATTGCTCCTTTTCGTCATACCCTGTCCACATACTCATCGTGACATTAGGATTTGTAGCAACAAACCAGGAATCTTTATAATCTTGGGATGTTCCGGTTTTACCTGCCCAGTCAACTCCAGGATAATAAAGTTGTCCTTTTATCCCCGAGGCTGTACCTGAATTTAATACATCTCTCAACATATCAATTGTTAAATAAGCTGCTTGGGGACTGAATACTTCTGTTTCTTTTGATTCATGTTCGTAAAAAGTTTCCCCATCTTTTGTTTCAATTTTTTCAATCATATAAGCATCTACAAAACCACCCATGTTCCCAAATGTAGCATAGGCATTTGTGTTTTCTTCGTTCGTTACATCTGCTGTTCCAAGTACTAAGGACTCATAATTATAAAAATCTTCACTAATAGTTGTAAAGCCCATTTTCTCTAAATAATTTTTTCCGGGATTTTCATGAATAATTTGTGTATAAGCTTGTGTAGCTGGGATGTTATAAGAATTTTTTAGAGCTTCACGAGCAGAAACAAATCCTCTATAACCACCACCGTAGTTTCTCACCTCATTTCCTGCTTGTGGGTAATGGTAGGGAACATCGGCGAAGACGGAGCCTGGGTGAATTTTTCCCATATCTATCCCCGGACCGTAAGCAACCAAGGGCTTCATTGTACTACCAGGAGATCGTTCAGACATTGAAGCATGGTTTAGCTGCTCTTGTTCAAAGTCACGACCGCCGATAAAGCCTATAATCTTCCCGGTGGAGTTTTCAATGAGATTACTCCCTACTTGAACTGGAATTTCTTTATTTACTAATTCTCCATCTGCATTTTCTACAGTAATTGTTCGATTTGTATCATAATTATTATAGTTATCCTTTACATTCTGCATTACATCATAAACTTCTTTATCTATAGTTGTATGAATCTTGAACCCACCTGAACTAAGCTTACGTTCAGCTAGAATTCTATACTCCTCAAAAAGTTCATCATCGTTTTCAATATCTTCTATTGAATCTCCATTTTCCTTGGCAAGCTGTTCAATCATAATATCTTTTGCTCGTTGTTTAATTTCAACTGTCAAAAATGGATATTCATCTCTGGATTTATTTCTAGGTTCAGTTAAACTCTCGGATAAGTTAAAATCCTGGGCTTTTTCATACTCTTCATCAGTGATATATTCAGCCTCATGCATTCGGCTTAATACATCTTTCATCCGGTTAAGACCAGGTTGAAGTTGTTCTTCTGATTTAGGTTCCCCATCATTCAAGAAAGGCGTGTAGCTGAACGGATTTTTAGGAAGACCAGCGAGAAAAGCAGCCTGTGGAATCGATAGTTCTTCTGGACTCACACCGAAAATTCCTTCAGACGCTGTTTGAGCACCCGCTATGTTATCTCCATTTGCGTTACGACCGAAGGGTACAATATTTAAATACGCCTCTAAAATATCATCTTTTTCAAAAAAACGTTCGACACGCATTGCTATAAGAATTTCTTTTGCTTTTCGCTCAAAAGAAACTTCGTTAGTTAAAATTTGGTTTTTTACGATCTGCTGAGTTAAAGTACTTCCGCCAGTCTTAACAGCAGAATTTGTGGCTTCTTGAACAACCGCACGTAAAACGGCTTTTGGTACAACGCCATCATGGGTATTGAAATATTCATCTTCCGTTGCAATGACAGCATTTTTTAAGTTATCACTAATGTCTTCTAAGGCTACTTCATCACGATAAAGATCTGTCTGTACATCGCCGAGAAGTTTTTCATTAGCAAAATATACTTCAGACGTTTCTTCATAATTATAAATTTCTGCTTTCATATCAGCTTGACTTCTTGTTGGTTCGTCTTTGACTAAAGAAGCAAAGTACCCTGCTCCAATGCCCCCAGCAAAAAATAATCCAACGACACCAATTATAATAAAGAATAAGATCACATTCCAGGCTACTTCATAGCCTATACGGGTGTTTTTTTGGACCTCTCCACTCTGCCATAGGGCTTTCCAATCAAATTTCTCACGACCTTTATTTGGGTTGTTCTTCATTGCAAAACCTCCTAAATTCCAAAGTTTATTATAACACATCGATAGTTTTTCGGACATCATTTGATAGATGATTTATTGATTTTCTGAACAATCTATGCTATTAATGGTATACAGATTAATCATGGTGCGATGAAAAATTGGAGTAGAAAGTTATTCCCTGTTAAAGAGAGCTAACGGTTGGTGGGAGTTAGTACAAAATAACTTTTGAATTACGATTGGGAGCAATCTTCTGGTGATAATCAGAAGACGGTTATTAAACCGTTATCAACAGAGTGGCACTTTTATGTGCAACTAGGGTGGTACCGCGATCAGACCTCGTCCCTTTTTCAGGGAGAGGTCTTTTTTGTGTATAAAAAGTTAATGAGGAGTGAAAGGTTTATGGATATTTTACAGGACTTAGAAAAAAGAGGGCTTGTTAATCAAATAACTGATGAGGAAGGGTTAAGTAACCATTTAGATAAGAATCAAGTGACTTTATACTGTGGATTTGATCCAACAGGTGATAGCTTGCATATTGGACACTTACTACCTGTATTAATATTAAAAAGATTTCAACAGGCAGGTCATCGACCAATTGCTTTGGTTGGTGGTGGAACAGGTATGATTGGCGATCCTAGTGGACGATCAACAGAGCGTCAATTGAATTCTGCTGAAGTGGTACTAGGTTTCAGTGAAAAATTAAAAGGCCAGTTAGCCAAAATTCTTAACTTTGACGAAGGAGAAAATGCAGCGGTTGCCCGCAATAATCATGAATGGTTATCAGAAATGACAATTATTGATTTCCTGCGTGATACAGGTAAGCATTTTGGTATTAACTATATGTTGGCTAAGGATTCCGTTGAATCAAGAATTGAAAGTGGTATTAGTTTTACTGAATTCAGCTATATGATTCTTCAGTCATTAGATTTTCAAAAACTAAATGAAAAAGAAAATTGTACTCTTCAAATTGGTGGGAGTGATCAGTGGGGAAATATAACAGCAGGGCTAGAGCTAATTCGTCGTTCAGCAGCTGGTGAGAAAGAAGTGGAAGCCTATGGATTAACTATGCCACTTATTACGAAAGCTGACGGTTCCAAATTTGGTAAAACGGCTGGTGGTGCAATTTGGTTAGATCGAGACAAAACATCTCCATATGAATTTTACCAGTTTTGGATTAATTCAGATGACCGTGATGTCGTCAGATTTCTAAAGTATTTTACCTTTTTAAGTCATGAAGAAATCGCTGAACTTGAAAAAGAGGTACAAACACAACCAGAAAAACGTGTAGCTCAAAAACGTTTGGCAGAAGAAATGACAAAACTCGTACATGATGAAGAAGCTTTAATACAAGCAGAGAAAATTTCTGCCGCATTATTTAGTGGGGATATAAAAGCATTAACAGGTACAGAAATAGAACAAGGATTTAAAGACGTACCTGCTTTTCAATCCGAAATAAAAGAACCAGCTCTTGTGGAATTATTAGTTGAGGCTGGAATTTCATCTTCCAAACGTCAAGCGCGGGAAGATATTAAAAACGGGGCGGTATATATTAATGGTGACCGTAACCAGGAATTAACCTACACGATTACAGAGGAAGACCGCATAGAAGATCGGTTTACTATTATCCGGCGTGGGAAGAAAAAATACTTTTTAATTCGTTTTGTATAGTGTTAGAAATTTAAGGTGTCCTCAACAGCAGAACTTTTGAGGACGCTTTTCTGGTTTTACATAATGTATTGCACCTACATAATTCGGGCAATCTTTTAATAATCCAAACCTTTTTATTTTGTGATGGGTTAGATAGTAAAGGAGAGCTTATTTTTGAAAATAACAGAAAAACCTACCATTGGGATAACCAGCTCTATCGTCAGTCACAATAATATTCCTAGTGTTAATTTGCATGAAAGGTATATTAAAACAATTATACAATCAGGTGGCATACCGATCGTAATTCCAGTCGGTACGAATGAGATGTCAGAAGTGTGGGTATCACTTTGCGACGGAATTATCTTAAGTGGCGGAGAAGATGTTGATCCGTATTCTTATCAGGAACATCCTGGACCTAAAATACAAAAAACAAATAGAGATCGTGATGAAATAGAAATTGAACTCGTGAAGAGTGCTCGGAAACAGAATAAACCAATCTTTGCAATTTGTAGAGGTGTTACAATGTTAAACGTTGCACTAGGTGGAACTTTGATACAAGACATTGAAACAAGTATTCCCAATGCAATCAACCATTATCAGCAAGCTGAAAGGCCAGAAGCTACTCACGAAGTGAAGATAGAGGAAAGTACTCGTTTATATCGAATTTTTAATCGACCAAAAATTCGGGTGAACAGTTTTCACCATCAAGCAATAGATAAGCTTGCTCCTAGTTTGAAAAAGGTTGCAATTGCACCAGATGGTGTAATTGAAGCAGTGGAAGGTATAGACGAATCATTTCTAATGTTGGGAGTTCAATGGCACCCTAGTGAATTGACTAATGGAAACCCAAGTATGCTACGTTTATATGAAGAATTTATCAATGAGTGTATTAAATAATTTTCTGTTTTTTGAAATATTGAATTTTTTAGGAAGTGAATTTACAGATGACGATGAATTATGTGTGGTATGCAAGTTACGGTTCTAATTTAAGTAGGGATAGATTTCTTTGTTACATAAAAGGAGGGAAGCCTAAAGGCTCTGAAAAAATTGAGGTAGGTTGTGAAGATCAGTCTCTTCCTATAAATGAAGCTACGTATAAGATGAATTATCCTTTATACTTTGCTAAAGAATCAAGTCGTTGGCAAGAACAAGGGGTAGCATTTATAGGATTAGAAAAGGATAATAAATGCCAAAGTTATAGTAGGAAATATTTGATTACAGTAGGGCAATTTATGGATGTAATTAAACAAGAAAACAATGGATCTAAATTAAATGTTGTTTTAGATGAAGTAATAGAACATGGATTAAAGACAATTAAAGATTCGTGGTATGGAACTATTTTGCACCTGGGAGAAGCTGATGGATACCCAATTTTCACTTTTACTGCTGATTGGGATTTAGATGTTTCCTTTAATAAACCCTCTAAAGAATATCTGAGTATGATTATTCATGGTTTAAGAAAGACCTTAGAGCTTAATAAATCGGAGATAATCAATTATCTAGTAACAAAGCCTGGTGTCGCAGGTGCATACAGTAGACATGATATTGAAAAGCTAATTAATTGAGTTTTGCTGTGTTAGAAATTCTAATGGAAACGATTGTCTCTAATAAATTCTTTAGGTCATGACATAATAAGAAGGCTCCACCAATAGAGCATGTGACGAGGGGGATATTGAAAATGAAAAATCAAAATAATATCCAATGGTTGTCATTGGTAGCCTCAGTAGGAATAGGGGCTGCAACTTATAGTATGATGACAGGCCAGTCGAATCAACTTACTAGCATGGTTCAAGGAGCAGCCAAAATGGCTGGGGGCAATCAACAAAATTCGTAAGATTCTTTAACAAGAACCCTGCCTTTAAGGCGGGGTTCTTGTAATTTTAATTCCTAAATAATGATGGTGAGATGAAAGGAGCCTTCATTGAAATACTAAAAAACAGGGAAATACGTGATCATTTGCATTAACAAAAAGTGATACATGTTACCTTTTTTATTTGAGTGATTCTGTGTGATGACACACTTCAAAAAAGTCATTGACTTGATTCAAACAGTATTTCAATGAAACCATTCCTTTTTCACAACACTTTTATTCAAAATACTGCCCTTAACGTAATAACAATTAATTCAAATCCACGAATTTCGCAATTCTTCAATTCATTATATAGGGGAATATTATAAACTTTGTATCATTAATGATACAAAAAGTTGTCGAAAAGTCTAATTTTTCAAGTATAATAAACATATTCGGAATTTGCATATGATATTTCCTTGGGAGAATCCTATATATGTCGAATAATATAAAAAAACGAGGGTTAATACATGAGTGAAAGAAGTTTTAAGGATTATAATTTAGGTGATGAAATTAGAAGAGCACTTGATTTGTTAAAATACGAAACACCTACAAAGGTTCAAAGTGAAGTAATACCAAAAGCGATGGATAATCAAGATCTTGTAGTTAAATCTCAAACGGGTAGTGGTAAGACAGCAGCATTCGGAATCCCTATATGTGAGATGGTTAATTGGGAAGATAAAAAGCCGCAAGCATTAATTTTATCACCAACTCGAGAGCTTGCGGTACAAGTTCGAGAAGATGTAACAAATATAGGAAGATTTAAGCGAATTAAAACAACGGCGGTTTATGGAAAAGAACCTTTTGCGAGGCAGAAAGAAGAATTGAAGCAGAAAACGCACGTAGTTGTCGGTACACCTGGCCGTGTGAAGGATCATATTGAAAGAGGGACGCTAGTATTAGATCAACTAAAGTATTTGATTATTGATGAAGCTGATGAAATGCTTAATATGGGCTTTCTCGATAAAGTAGAAGCGATCATCAGTGAAATCCCTTCAAACAGAGTCACCATGGTATTTTCTGCTACCATGCCTAAAGATGTTGAAAGTCTATGTCATAAATATATGCATAATCCTGCACATATTGAAGTTGCTGAGACCGGAGTAACAACAGATACGGTTGAACACAATGTAATAGAAGTAAAAGAAGAAGATAAAATTTCTCTGCTTAAGGATGTTACAGTTGTAGAAAATCCAGATAGCTGTATCATCTTTTGTAGAACTAAAGAACACGTCAATGCAGTATTTACCGAATTGGAGCAATCCAATTATCCTGTTGAAAGACTGCATGGAGGATTAGAACAGGAAGATCGATTTACGGTTATGGATGGTTTCAAGACAGGGGATTTCCGTTATCTCGTAGCGACTGATGTAGCTGCTCGAGGAATTGATGTTGATAATGTAACGCTTGTGATTAACTATGACGTTCCAATGGAAAAAGAAAGTTATGTACACAGAACGGGTAGAACAGGTAGAGCAGGTAATACCGGCAAGGCGATCACGTTTGCAACACCTTATAAAGGGAAAACCATCTACACAATTGAAAAATATATAGGATTTGAAATACCTATAATGGAAGCTCCTAGTCAACAAGAAGTTACAAAGCATAAAGCTGACTTTGAAGAGAGAATAAGTAGCCGCCGAGTTGTTAAAAATAATAAAACGGCACGAATTAACAAAGATATCATGAAACTCCATTTCAACGGTGGTAAAAAGAAGAAAATTCGAGCTGTAGATTTTGTTGGAACTATAGCTAAGATACCTGGCGTATCAGCAGACGATATCGGAATTATTAGTATTCACGATACCTTATCTTATGTTGATATTCTTAATGGAAAAGGTTCATTAGTATTACAAGAAATGGAACAAACAACCGTGAAAGGAAAGAAACTAAAAGTCAGTGAAGCAGCTAAATAAAAGGTTTGAAAGAGGGCGGTTATGTACATCATAACCGTCCTTTCTTTATGTGTGAGCAATAAAAGAAGCAAATTTTTGTGAAAGCTATTCCAAAAGAGGTGAATTTAGAGCCTTCTCAGGCACGACAGGAACTTGTTTGTCATTAGGGGAAAACTGTATGTGATATGTCATGGTTTCAGGATAGGATTGTAATACATCAATTCCAACAGGTCTTATCGGCTTCACTTCAAAGTTCAGTGAGTGAAGCTGCCCTCCTTCCAATGTCATAATTAGAGTGGTCTGTGATTGTTCATTTAAAGTGACACCTCGAAAATCCATATGATCAAAAGAATGAAAAGTAGCCTTGTACAACGTTTTTGTTTCTTTAACTTTTTTCTCGATTTTATCAGCTTCCTTTAGTAATAACTTTCCCCAACTGAAGAAATCGTCTAACGGGGTTAATTCTTTGATGATCCGATGAGGAGCTTCACCTTGACGCCACTCTCCGCCGGCCAGAGTGAAGAAATGTTCCTTTTCAAAGAAGACATCGAATTCGAAAATAGAATCATTAGAAACGGGAGTGGTTACGTGATAGGTAGAGCGATTGGCCGACCAATAACCGCTGCTATATGATACCGTTTCTCTATCTTTTCTATACTCGGTTTCTATCGTGAAACTCCGTTTATTAAAAGCTTCCAATTCTTCGAGCCACTCATTATATTTATGTTCTTGGTGACTAGGAAAAAATGATAACCCGACCAGCGTTCCAGTTATTATTGCAATTAATGGGATGAACCATTTTTTAATTGGTCTAAAGGTACCCATTTAAATCATATCCTCCACTTTTTTGCCAGTAACCAAGTTCACGTTCTTTCGAAAACTCAAGTTGGCTTAGCCACTTTACTGATTTGTATCCGTACATTGAAGGATGATACAACCGGCAAGGATAACCTTGTGTCTTTTTAAGCACTTGTCCATCCATTTCGAATACAAGCATTGCGCCTTCATCCAAAATTTGTGAAGTAGTAAAGGAGTCGTAATACGTTTGATCCCCCGAGTAGGCAGTTACATATTTACCAGAAGTGGTTAACCCCAAGTGGTCAAACACGTCCTTTAATAAAACACCTTTTAGTTCGACTCCATGAACGCTCCACCCTGTTACACAATGAAAGTCGTCTACGATTGTAGTCTCTGGAAAAAGAGGCACATCATCCATGGTCAGTACTGTTGTTTGATTTACTGAACCATTGATCGTCAAACTCCAATCTGTATCTTCATAACGAGGAAAATCATCTGTTACGTTATAAATTCTAAAGTAACCTCTACGCTTATCTTCATTTGATGAAATCGATAGAGTCGGTAGAAACCACTTAATATAGCCACCGATTGCGACGAATAAGATTCCAATTCCAAAAAATTTAAGAAAATCTCTTCGCTGGAGACTGTTTTCTTGCAATGCGTCAGGAAGTGGTGCTTTCGTACGCCACCACTTTGGCCAAGATATTCTAATATGAAGAAAGTGACCAATACTATGAGTTAAAACCCAAGGTATAAATAAAAACGTACACCAATCATGAATAATTACAGCATTATTGCGAATGACAATGGGTAAGGAACTTTGAAAATACATTGTGGCACCAGAAAAAATCCATAGACTAGCAAACACCAAGATCAAGTAGCCGTTAAACTTTTTGATCAAAGGTTTATTAAAGGTGTAACTAAGCAGGAAGCGAATACTTAGTAAGATTATTACGATATAAATAACAGCGGTTACAACATGAACTGATACTAATGGAATTTGAACTTTATTGAACCATGTTCTAGTAGGGGTTATGTATAAAAACAGTCCTGAAATTAGAAGAGTAATAAAGGTAAGTGAGTGTATAAAATGTAAACGGATGAGCAACTTTCTAATGCGATTCCCCTCCCTTCATCTCTTAGTATTATTGTACCATATGATCCGTAAGACTTATGAAATAGTATATCTGGAGAGAAACAGAAAAGTTATTATAAGGATAAATAAAATAAATTTACAAAGTACTATTTATGAATAATAGAGGAGTGAAAAAATGAAAATTGAAAAATTTGGTATCCATGAAGTGGTTGATTTGCGAGAATTAATTAATTTTAAGGCCGCTTGTCTTGTCCAATCGAAGAACAGATTAGAGAAAGTGGAAAATCTCGAGCTAAAAGAGTTAGTGGATCAGAGTGTACTCCAAGGAAATCGAACAGTGCGTCAAATGAAAGAATTACTTACTAGTGCATCAACACAAATGAATCAATAAAGGGGGGAGACAAATGGGTGAAGAACAATTGAGCTTTTCTGACCATATAATTGCCACTGATATGCTTTTTGAAACCAAGGCAGCAGTGAAAGACTTTGCTACGGCGATCACTGAATCAACGTCACCTGATGTGAGAACCTTTTTAAGACAAGAATTAAGAACTGCAATTACTCAACATGAGCAAATTTATGGTTTTTTACAAAGTAGAGGAGTATATGATGCTTTTAATGTTCCCGAGCAAGTTCAAAAGGATATTGAATATGCCAACAGTGCTTTAAAACAATAAACAATAATCTGAAACGAAGACGTAAAGCGGGGTGAATGTGGTGCGTGAAAAATTAGGTATGCATGAACTTTTGGAGTTACATGAACTTGTTACATTTAAAAGCTTGTGTTTAACAAAAGCTTTGATTATGCAGAAGTTAGTAACTGATGGAGAGTTAAAAGCAATCATGCAGCAGGATGTCACAATGACCTCTCGACATATTGAAGATCTAAAAAATCATTTAACATAAAGGATGCTAAAAGATGAATCAATTTATGGAAAAGTTAACAGGGATGGCTCCACTAACAGACCAGGTAATTGCAACGGATGTTTTGATGGCGGCAAAATCTGAAATAAAAAACTACTCATTGGCTATTACAGAAGCAGCTTCATTAGAAGTAAGAAACACATTAACACAACATTTGGAAGAGGCGATTGATTTTCATGAGAAAATCTCAACCTATATGGTAAACAAAGGATTTTATTACCCTCAAGATACATCCAAACAGATGCAAGTAGATTTGAAAGTGGCTGAGACTGCTTTAAGCTTAGCGAATGACTAAACGTAACTAATTTAGAAGCTGGTCTGCGAGCAATTGTGTTGGTGGTCCAGTTTTTATTTTATATTGATATAAACTACTGACAAGTCTAAGCAGTTTCTTTTGTTATTTTCATTTAGACATTTATGAATAAAAGTTTAATGACTTAGGATAATAAAGGTATTACAATATTAAACTCTAATCAAAATCCTTCAGCAGTATTTTTGCTTGTGGAATGAAGACGAGTGTCAGTTCTAAGCTGAAAGGAAGGGATTACTATTATGTTTAAAAATTTCACTACTGTATTTAAGATATCCACAGGAATTTTGTTGGTACTTGTTTTTATAGGTGTCGTGTGGCCAGATGCTTTAGAATCGACAACAACTGATATTCAAGCATTAATATCAAGTAAATTAGGATGGTACTACTTAATCGTGGTTACTTTATTTGTCATAGTATGTTTAGCTTTATTAATTACACCCCTGGGAAGAATTAAATTAGGTAAGCAAGGTGAAAAACCAGAATTTTCTAGACCTACTTGGATTGCAATGTTATTTAGTGCAGGAATGGGGATAGGGCTTGTGTTTTGGGGAACTGCAGAACCTATTAGCCATTATGCTATTAGTTCTCCAACTGGGGAAACAGGTACTGAACAAGCAATAAAAGATGCTATGAGATTTACTTACTTTCATTGGGGCATCCATGCTTGGGCGATTTATGGGATTGTAGCATTAGTATTGGCTTATTTTAACTTCAGACATGGAAAAGCAGGATTAATAAGCGCAACACTGCACCCGATTCTAGGTAAGAAAAATGCAGAGGGAATTCTAGGGAAAGTTATCGATATTCTTGCAGTTATTGCTACAGTAATAGGAGTAGCTACAACACTTGGGTTTGGTGCTGTTCAAATAAATGGTGGATTATCCTTTTTGTTTGAAATTCCTATTAATTTCCTTATGCAACTTATCATTGTAGCGATCGTAACCGTTCTTTTTATGATTTCAGCTTGGACAGGATTAGGTAAAGGAATTAAAATTTTAAGTAATGCTAATATGGTTTTAGCGGTCTTGTTATTTCTGTTAATTTTTATTGTTGGACCTACATTATTCATATTGAATTTATTTACCAATTCTATTGGAACATATGTACAGAATCTTCCTACTATGAGTTTTCGAATAGCTCCACTTAATGAAGAATCTAGAGAATGGATTAATAATTGGACGGTATTCTATTGGGCATGGTGGATTGCATGGTCACCATTTGTAGGTATATTTATTGCCCGAGTTTCCAGAGGTCGTAGTATACGGGAGTTTGTTTTCACTGTCCTAATTCTACCTTCAGTTATTGGATTCTTATGGTTTGCAACTTTTGGAGGGACGGCGATTTCACTTGAGCATAATGGTATCGATACTATTTCCAAGCTTGCAACAGAAGAGTCATTATTTGGGGTCTTTTCTAATTACCCATTAGGTATGGTTGCTTCGATTATTGCGATTACACTTATAGGGACATTCTTTATTACTTCTGCTGATTCAGGGACATTTGTATTAGGCATGATGACTACTGGTGGGTCGGATGATCCAAGCCGTACTATAAAACTAACATGGGGGGTATTGCTCTCTGCTACAGCATTGGCCCTTCTTTATACAGGTGGACTTCAAGCTTTACAAAACACGATGATCATAGCCGCGTTACCTTTCTCTATTATTATGTTGCTAATGACTATTAGTTTCATTAAAGCACTGTATATAGAAGGGAAAGAATTAGGTGTGGGTCGATTTAATCCTCCTAAAAAGAAGTCTTAATTCAAATAGTTAAAAACACCACCATATATGGTTAAATAGTTCTGGTTTCGGTAGAAAAACATGCGAATTAGCAGACCCAAATTGTAACCTAAACAATATAATGACAACACCTTTGTCAAAGTGTTAATCATCATGTTAAATTGTCATGTTTATTTTGTGAAAGCTTGTTATTAAACTAACTTTTCAGGATTCTTGAAGACTCGACTCCGAGATGATGGGGTTCGTTACCGTATAAAGGATAGGGGTGACTTTGAAACAACTCGCTTTCCTGCGGGGGAACTGGCAAGCCTCCTCGGTCGTTGTCACTCCCTGTGGGGTCTCGCATAGATCCTTTTCGAGGCCACTGAAAAAGTCCTTTTCTATTAATAATGAACTTTTTAGAAAAACACTATCCCAAAATCACATTGTTTTTTCCTGTCAAAGTGGAGGATCAAGTCCAATTTACCCCTGATTTATAAACCGTAAGTGGGGATGGAATTTTTAGGGATTTGCTTTTCTTAAAATTCACCGGACTTTTTTCAGTGGCCTCATCCTTTTCCCGCGGGAGTCTCGTCGTTTCAAAACCACCCCATTTGACATGAAAATGAACGAACCCCCTGCATAGGAGAATAAAGCCTCACCCAACACGATGCTCATTCATGAGGCGTTCTGCTCACGTGAAGTAGCTTATCCGATGCTTCCGTTCTCTTCATGAAACCGGAGAATTGTAAGACTCCGCGTTTAAAAAGAAGAATATCGTGATTCGATGTTGACGTATCGTAAAGAAGCGAAGGAAAGATTTGGCCTTCGTCCCTATAAGGCGTAAGAGTTGGGATGAACATGATTGGTGAGATCCCGCAAGGCGTAGCCTGAGGAAACTCACCACATGCCCACGGAAAGCGAGTGATTTTGATTTCTCGGACCTTCAAACGTCATCCTTTGTAACGGAAACCACCGGAATGTCTCGAAGTTGAGTATTCCACAATCTGAGATTTTAATTTAACAAGACATTATAAGAAAGAACGCTTGGATATTAAAATCCAAGCGTTCTTTCTTTGGTTTATTCTGTGTTTTAGTATGGGATTTCACCTGTGTTTCAAAGTTTTCTCCACGATATCGGGACTACTTAATATGTGGTAGTGTTTTTTATACAAACTCTTTCATTCGTATTCTTCAATCAACTCATTCAATGAAACGTCTTCTTCATTTTCTGGTTTATTCAAGGGATAAATTCTGGCTGTTTCACTTTTTTCATCTACATGTTGAATATAGATTGAGGACCTATTGTAAGTTACGTTAGCCATGATTGGTGATGCAGCAATTTCTTGTGCTCTTTGTTTATTCATTGATGATGACCTCCCTTCTCGATGTACTATAATGTTTCCTTTAAACAATTCTAGTATTCATTTGGGGGGGTAATTAATAAATAATGTATTTTAACTGTGTTCAAGATGAAAATCTCAGCAAAAAGCCCTGAATACAATACGCATTCAGGGCTTTTTGTCATACTATTCACTTCACGTTCTAATTAACGAGAGTAGTATTCTACGATAAGAGCTTCATTAATTTCTGCTGGAAGCTCAGAACGTTCAGGGTAACGAGAGTAAGATCCTTCGCGTTTGTCAGTATCCATTGAAAGATACTCGGGAACGAAGTTATTTACTTCAACGGCTTCTTCAACGATGTTCAAGTTTTGAGATTTTTCACGAAGACTAAGAACTTGACCAGGTTTAACACGGTAAGATGGAATATCCACGCGACCGCCATCTACTGTAACGTGACCATGGTTAACTAGCTGACGTGCTTGTGGACGCGTACGAGCTAGACCAAGACGGTACACAAGGTTATCCAGACGAGATTCAAGAAGAATCATGAAGTTTTCACCGTGGATTCCTTTCATGTTACCTGCTTCTTCGAATAGACGACGGAATTGACGTTCAGTCAATCCATACATGAAACGAAGCTTTTGCTTCTCTTGAAGTTGAGTTCCGTATTCAGAAAGTTTTTTACGTTGGTTTGGACCATGCTGTCCAGGAGCGTAAGGACGCTTTTCAAGTTCCTTACCAGTTCCGCTTAAAGAAATGCCATAACGACGTGATTTTTTCCAGGTTGATCCTGTATAACGTGCCATAGGTATTTCCTCCTTTTATTTTATTTTGCATAAAATAAAAACAGTGTGTTCCTAATTGCGCTGTACATTTTATTTTCATGCACCATCGCTCCAGCAGCAGAGAGTTACACGATGCACCTCAATATTGAGGAATAAAATGAAGACAGTCGCCGGATTCACATAGGCTGCTGTTTATTTTACACAAAGGCTATTATATATGATTGAAACAGAAGAAGTCAAGTGTAGGTTTAAGAATAACTCAAAAGAAAGAGCAAGTACTTAATACTTGCTTTAAATATACTTCTCTAATGTTTTCACAAATAGTGTGAGAAATTTTTCGTCTGTTTCATCAAATCTCCCTACCGAAGGACTATCAATATCTAATACTCCAAAGATCTGTTCCTCTTTAAATATGGGAACTACGATTTCTGATTGGCTAGCCGCATCACAAGCGATGTGCCCAGGGAAAGCATTCACATCATATACACGTTGGGTTGTCCCTTCAGAAACTGCTGTACCACAAACTCCTTTGCCTGAAGGAATTCTTACACAAGCAGGAAGGCCCTGGAATGGTCCTAGTACTAGTTCATCTTGTTTCCAAATGTAAAAACCAACCCAGTTTACATCATCTAAAAACTGATTTAATAGAGCAGAGGCATTAGAAAGATTAGCTATGCCGTCCGGCTCACCGTCTAATAAAGCATCTACCTGTTTTATTAATAATTGATATTGATCTTCTTTAGAACCTTTGTACTGTGTAGATTGAAACATTAATGTCCCTCCTAGTGGTTTTTCGACAAGTTATATAGTAAAAATGTCGGAATTTAACTTACGATTCTTGCAGGATTTTAATGAAAAGTGGTGAATTCTTCTTAGTAGGGAGGAATCCAAAATGAACCGTGAAATGAATACAAGGCAAAGAGTTTTAGACGTTTCTTGCAGTTTGTTTTATAGCAATGGGTTTAATGGAACTTCTGTCCGTGATATTGCAAAAAAAGCAAAAGTCAATGTCTCTTTAATTCATTATTATTTTAAAAGTAAACAAGGTCTATTTGAATCGCTGGCTATTCGATATTTTGAGCCATACTTAGAAATGATCGAACAAGAAGCCAACGCTAAAACACAAACAGATCTTCTGCAACTTATTAAAGGAATTTTACATTATAAACAGGATCATTATCAACTTTCCTGTTTAGTCTATCGAGAGCTTTCTTTAAATACGGTTTTTGCTAAAGAAATGCTCGTTACGTATTTAGCGAAAGAAAATCACTTATTAGCTCAAATTTTATTCAATAAAAATACAAAATTCGACCTAACTTTTAAGGAGAAATTGTGTCTGTTGCAACTCAAGGGGCTACTTAATGTTCCTCATATGATGCCGCAAGAATTTGAAGGTTTTTACATGTCAGATGATTCTGTACAACATTTCGTTAAAATATATGCCGAATTAATGGTGAAACAAGGTTCTACGGAAATGGATCAAGCTATTTCCTTATAAGGCTAAGGTCTAACTGGTCATACCCCTGTTTTAAACCTTTAGGGTGATGAGCATCTGAACCGTAAATAAGTGGTATGCCTTTTTGGAAAGCAAGGGTAGCAATCGACGCTGGGGGATAGGATTCTAGGCAATACTCTTTGACTAGACCTGCTCCGTTATAATCAAGCGTCATCCCTTGTTTTTTTACTGTGTCTAAAAAAGACTTAGACATTTCAAACCAATTTTCTGGGGGGGTATAGAGATTTTGGAATTTTTTAATTAGCGTCATATGTCCAATTCGGGTTGGCTTCATTGGACCAAGATTGGTTAATACTGATTCTTCTAGCAATTGAAAGTAATTCTGATATAAAGTCTCTTTAGAACCAGCTGCGTTTAAGGCTGCAAGAAATACTTCAGGGCTATAATCAATGCAGTACCATTCGTTGTTTATTGGTAGAAAGTGAACAGAGAGAATACTGTCATCTATATAGGAACCATAATCATTTAAAAATGTCTTCGTTTCTTGTTCATAACCCTTTATAAAATCGACTTCAAACCCTAGGTGAATGGTAATTTCAGATTGGTAAGTTTTCTTTAGCTCATTAATCTTGTGAATGTATCCATCCAAATCCTCCCACTTCATCGAACTATCTTGATCAGGAACCGGGTCTGTAAATGAAGCGGGGAGAGGGGCGTGTTCTGTGAAACTCATCGAGGAATAATCTAGAGAAATGGCGTGCTCTATATAGGATTCGAACGTGTCTTTATTACCGTGTGGACAATAGGGTGTATGGATATGACCATCATTCATGGCGAATTTCTCCTTTTGTAATTGAAATTATTGTAAATCTATTAATTATTTTGAAATATTTTAGCCAAATTGCTTCTTAACATGGTATCATAATAATCAACTGATTTTAATTTTGGACGTTAGAGTTTCGTTTAATGTAGATATCGTTAGGAGGCTGTCTATGAGGTACGTAATTGGGGGCATTTTAGTACTAATCGCACTGATTATCGTTGGACTTATTTGGCGTAAAAAAGTGTATGATGAAGTAGACCGACTTGAAGGTTGGAAAATGGATATTATGCATCGAAGTGTTTCAGATGAATTGTCTAGAGTTAAAGCGCTAAATCTCTCGGGGGAAACCCAAGAAAGGTTTGAAACGTGGCGTGATCGATGGGATCAAATCCTTACAAAAGAGCTTCCTGACTTAGAAGAAGACTTATTCGACGCTGAGGAAGCAGCTGATCGGTACCGTTTTAAAAAAGCAAAAAAAGTAGTAAATCATACTGAACAAAAATTACAGGGCATAGAACAGGATATTGTAAAGATGTATGAGGAACTAGAGGTTTTACTAGATTCAGAAAAAAGTAGTCGCTTGGAAATTGAAGCATTAGAACCTGAATTAAAGGAACTCAAACGGACGCTTGTACATAGCAGTCATCAATACGGGAAAGCGGCTTCTATTTTTGAAGATAAAGTGGAAGAACTTGAGAGTACATTAAAAGAGTATGAAGAGCTCGTTTCCCAGGGTAATTACTTAGAAGCTAAAGACCTCGTTCAAAACTTAAGGGAGAATTTAGAAGCACTAGACGAAGAAGTTTCGGTATTTCCAGAGCTTCTGACCAAATCGCAAGTTGATTTACCAGATCAACTTGCTGAATTACTAAGCGGTATAAAGGAAATGGATGAAGAAGGATACCGAGTAAAACGATTAGGATTCGAACCTGAAATTGAAAACTATCAGGAACAATTAATAAATAGTGTGTCACGCTTAGAAAAAGGTGAACAAGAGGATGTTCAACAGCTAATTGATGAAATTGATCCCAGGGTTCAAGAAATGTATCAATCTCTTGAAAAGGAAGCATTAGCCCATAGTTATGTTGATCAGCAACATCCGTCACTCACGCTTCTGTTAGAGGAGATTGAAGAGGTTATAATAGAAACAAATAGCGAAATTGAAGATTTGCAAATGACTTATCAGATGGAAGCTGAGGATGTTGAGTCACATAGAAGGCTTGTTCAGGCTATGAATCAGCTTAAAAAGAAATATTTTAGTTTTGATAGAAAGCTGCAGGATGAGCAAATAGCATTTACTGAATTACGAACTGAACTTGACTCTATAAAAGAAGATTTAGAAGAACTCAAGGATAAACATAAAAGCTTTAGTGAGAGAGTTGAGACTTTACGTAGCGATGAAATTGAAGCAAAAGAAAAACTTGCTGAGATGGAACAACTGGTTCAAGATACAGACCGACGTTTAAAAAGAAGTAATCTTCCTGGTATACCTACTCTTTTCTTTGAAGGTATGCAGACGGCGAGTGAAGATATCGAAGGAGTTTTCGAAAGTTTGGAGAAGCAACCGTTGGATATGAACGAGGTGAATGAGAAGTTAGAGAATGCTGTTCAACAAACGGAACAAGTAAATGAGCAAGCAAAAACTTTACTTCACCAAGCTTATATGGCAGAGCGGATTATTCAATACGGTAATCGGTATAGAAGTAAGTATCCATTAATTGCAGCTCGATTAATGGAAGCTGAAACGGACTTCAGATCGTATCGTTATGAAGAAGCTTTAGAGCGGGCGTCTTCGGCAGTAGAAGAGGTGGACCCTGGGGCTATGAACAGGATTGAGGAAAAAGAAGAAGTACCTATCTAGGATGTGATCAGATGAAAAATTGGTTAATAACTGTACTAGCAATTTGTTCAATTGCCATATGGTCACTTGTTGTTGTAGTTTTCACTAGTCTAGAAAATGAAAAAACAGGGAGTGACCATAGTCAATCAATAACTACAATATTAGCTGATAGACCATTTGATGAGATTCGTCGTGTATCATTGCCTTCGGAAAATAATAATTCTGAAAAAGTAGAAACTATCGTAGGAAAACATACACTGTCCGAGGATTGGGTTGAAGATGTTAGTGAAGATGGCAAAGTAAGTATTGATACAATATTAGAAACGTTAGAATTAAATTAAAAGAAAGAAGAAGCTAGCATTTGCATAAGGATGCTAGCTTTTTTCTTATGGTTTACCGAAAGTAAAACTATTACAAGCAGGACACTCGGTTTTATTGGAACTGATGCCCAGGTGAACTTAGTCGACCATTTTTATATAAATAGGAGCATCAGTCTTTCTCATAGGAATCTTTGTTTTAGTTTTTCTCCCAATGTGATAAAATATCAAGCTGCTATTTAAATGTTATGATATAAACGGAAATGTTAATATTCAACTTATCAAACTAACGCTCTATAATATATGACCAAGCATCGAAGGACGATCTATACGATAAATAATATGATTTCAGGTATCTTTCTATTATCAAGAGTAGCGATGGATGATAAGTTATGACTGTGGAAATTCATCAAACGAGGAGTCTAGCTTATTCCATTAAAGGGCAGGATTGTTGAAGACTCGATTCCGAGATCATGGTGTGGAGAAAGAGGCGTTGGGGAAGGAGTCGCTTTCCGTGGGCGTGCGCTGAGCCTCCTCAGGCTGGCGCCTTGCGGGGTCTCATCTAACCCGCGTATCCCACAGGAGTCTCCCCCCTTCCCGACCATGTTCTGTTATAACGCCAAATGAAACCTGATACAGAACCAGGGGATATGGCCATCACACAGATCTATTGAGCCATTAGATAAGATTAGATAAGTTGTTAAAAATCGGGTGTGATAGCCTGTTTATATGAAGTGTTACCTATTATAGCACCCCCGATTTTCCGATGAAAAGCAACGGAACCGCCATTCTTTTATTAAACAATCTGGGGCGATTGTTTAGTAGAAATGAATTGCCAAATTTGGAATTTGTCATTTTTATATCTTAATAACAACAGCAAGACCTAACATAGTCAAAGATTAAAGGAGCAGTACCCTATGATTTATTTTGATAATAGTGCTACAACACTACCGCTACCGGAAGTACTAGAAACGTATCATAAAGTGAATGAACAATTTTTTGCTAATCCCTCTTCATTACATCATTTAGGTAGTAATGCTGAACGTCTTATGGATCGAACAAGACAATCAATAGCACAGCAGTTGGAAGTAGAGTCGGGTGAAATCGTCTTTACTTCAGGAGGCACGGAAGGGAATAACCTTGCTATCAAAGGAATTGCGCTTGAACATCAATCTAGGGGAAAGCACATGATTACTTCTCAAACGGAACACCCTTCTGTACTCGAGGCTTTTAGGGGGCTCGAACAATTAGGGTTTGAAATAACCTATGTTAATGTAGATGATAAAGGCAAGGTGAATCCTGCAGATATAAAAAGGTATATACGGTATGATACGATTTTAATCAGTATCATGTCTGTTAATAATGAACTTGGCACAATCCAACCGATTGAAGAGATCGGGCAGATCGCTAGCCAATATCCAAAACTGTACTTTCATGTTGATCATGTTCAAGGAATAGGAAAAATTCCGCTCTCTTTAAAAAGAGCAAAAGTCGATTTATGTACATTATCCGGTCATAAAATCCATGGCTTAAAAGGGACTGGAGTATTAATGGTTCGACAGGGGATACGAATTTTCCCTCTTTTTCATGGAGGGGGACACGAAGGAAATAAACGATCAGGAACCGAAAACTTACCTGGAATGGTAGCTTTCGCAAAAGCTCTAAGACTTATAAAAGAAAAGGAATCCAATCACATGGGTGGTTTAAAGTCTATCTATCATTATTTTATAGAAAAACTGCGTGATATAGATGAGATAGTAATCAATTCCTCCCCAGAAGGAGCACCTCACATTATCAATGTTTCTGTACCAGGGGTTAAACCTGAAGTGATGATTCATGTACTTGCTGACAAAGAAATTTTTATATCTTCTAAGTCTGCTTGTTCTTCAAAACAACCAGATGTAAGTTCCGTGTTAAAAGCGTGCAAATTAGAACAATCGGTTACAACTTCGGCTTTAAGGATAAGTTTATCTTATCAGAACACACAAGTAGAAGTGGATCAGTTTATAAACGAATTTATTAAAGCTGTTCGCTACCTAAAAGATAAGAAGGGAAGATACTGATGCAGTTTGATCTTATTTTAATTCGCTATGGTGAGATGGCAATCAAAGGGAAAAATCGTAAATACTTTGAACGGAAATTGCAAGACCATTTAATAAGAAAGTTAGAACAGTTCAAAGATACACGGGTGAAAAAGAAAAGAGATAGAATGTACGTTGTTCTTAACGGAGAAGACCCTCATGAAGTAATGAAGCAGTGCCAACAAATATTTGGCATTCATAGTCTTAGTTTTGCTATCAAGGTAGATAAAGTTGAAGAGGAAATTAAAAAGGCTGCTTTGTTTGCTTTTCAAGATGCACCAAAAGCACATACATTTAAAGTTTCTTCGAGAAGAGCTGATAAAAATTTTCCAGTTGGTTCTCAGGATTTAAACCATAAAGTGGGAGGATATATTCTTGCTAATACGGACGGAATAACTGTGAATGTTCATAAGCCAGACGTAGAACTTAAAATTGAAGTGCGTAATGATGCGGCTTATATTACTGCTCAAGACTACCCTGGTGCAGGTGGATTACCAGTCGGTACAACAGGACAATCACTTTTACTTCTGTCCGGAGGAATTGACAGTCCTGTCTCAGGATATTTAACTATGAAAAGAGGCGTTCAGATAGAAGCAATCCATTTTCACTCACCTCCTTACACCAGTGAGCGAGCGAAACAAAAAGTTCTTGATTTAGCTTCAGAATTAGCAAAATACGGAAATAAAATAAGTGTGCACATCGTTCCTTTTACAGCCCTTCAAGAGAAAATACACCATGAAATACCTGAAGGTTATAGTATGACGGTGATGCGTCGTATGATGATGAGGATTAGTGAACAGATAGCGCGTAACAGAGAAATTCTCTCAATGACAACTGGGGAGAGCTTAGGTCAAGTAGCCAGCCAGACAATGGAAAGTATGAACGCGATTAACGAGGTAACAAATTATCCTGTTATTCGGCCACTTGCTGCCATGGATAAATTGGATATTATCGAACTATCAAAAAAAATTAATACTTATCCAATTTCAACACTTCCGTATGAGGATTGTTGTACTATATTTGTGCCGAAAGCACCGAAAACGAAGCCTACAAGGGAAAACGCCAGCTATTATGAGTCAAACGTAGATTTTGAAGTAGCTTTACATGAGGCAGTCAAACAAACAGAAATAATAGAAGTTCAAGCAAATCAAAAAACAAAAGAAGAATTTAAAGATCTACTATAACAGAAAAAGAAACTAGCTCACTATCAAATAGTGAGCTTTGTTATACATATGGAAGGGGTAAATATAATGGAACTTTGGTATGGAGGAAAAATTTACACGATGCAGTATGAAGGTGATTGGGTGGAATCTGTTATTACTAAAGAAGGTCTTATTTTAGCCACTGGAGATACCCAGGATCTATTTTCTCAATATAAAGAAGAAATTAAAGTGGAACATGATCTTAAAGGGGCGGTCATGTATCCTGGATTTACAGATAGCCATCTCCATATTATTGGCCATGGGGAACGATTAATGAGATTGGACCTATCCTTTATGAAATCAGCTGAAGAAGTGCTACAGGCCCTGCGTCAACATACTGAACAGTTAGAGCAAGGGCATTGGATAATTGGGGATGGCTGGAATGAAAACCAATGGGAAGACAAGCGAATTATACAAAGAGATGAATTAGATGAAATCTCTAAGCATCATCCAATGATGCTTACTAGGGTGTGTCGCCATGCCTTGCTGGCTAACTCAAAAGCGATCGAAATGGCAGGTGTAACGACGGAAACTGAAAATCCCCAGGGAGGTGTCATTGTTCGAGATGCAATAAATCAGCCTACAGGTTATTTTCATGATCAGGCTCAAGAACTTATAAAACATGCGATGCCGCCAGTGACTTCAGAATATCTGAATAAAGCAACCGAACTTTCTATTCATGATATGCACGCTTATGGACTTGTCGGAGGTCACAGTGAAGATTTAAATTACTATGGTGGTTTTCGTAAAACTTTACATGCGTTTCAAAACGTTATTAATGGTAATACTTTGAAATTCCGCGCTCATCTATTAGTTCATCATGGAGTTATTGAAGACATGGATCGGGAAGGATTAGGATTTAAGCAGGGGACAGAATTTGTTGAATTGGGTGCAATGAAAATTTTTGCGGATGGTGCGCTTGGAGGTAGGACAGCTTGGTTAATGGATGAATATGCGGATGATCCTGGCAATAAGGGTGTAGCCATTCATAAGAAAGAACAGTTGAAAGAACTTGTATTACAAGCAAGAAAGAGACAGATGCCTGTTGCTGTTCATGCTATTGGTGACGCTGCAGCCGAAGCTGTCGCTGATGTTATAGCTGATCATCCTTTAGAAACAGGGGAAAGGGATCGTGTCATCCATGCTCAAATATTAAGTACCGAACTTATTGAGAAGTTTCAAAGTTTGAATGTGATATTAGATATTCAACCTACATTTGTAGCATCTGATTTTCCGTGGGTGATGGAACGCCTTGGTAATGTTCGTCTTAAAACCTCTTATTCGTGGAAAACATTGATCGACGCTGGAGTTGTTTGTGCTGGAGGATCAGATGCACCTATTGAAGAAATTAATCCATTACTTGGTATTCGGGCAGCTGTAGATCGTAGAGCGAGTTACGACAATGAAACCTATCAAGCTGAAGAAAGACTTACGGTTTTTGAGGCCATTTCTCTTTATACTAAAGGTAGTGCCTATGCAATTGGGCGTGAAGATTCCCAAGGTTTGATTTCACCGAATTATGTGGCTGATTTTACAATTTTAGATCGAGATTTGTTCTCTGTGAAAGCTCATGAACTTGCAGATGCCACTGTAACGATGACTGTTGTAGATGGAGATGTTATGTATCAAAGGTCTTAATACGTAATAAAGCCAGCCTATAGAAAGATATCGGGTTCCGTTACCTATCGTAAACATTTTGTATGCTGATCAGGATTGTTGAAGACTCGATTCCAAGGTTGTGTGGTTGTTCCGTCATCGATAGGAGGAGAAGGAGGTCGGGGAAATAACTCGCTTTCCGTGGGAGTACGGTGAGCCTCCTTGGACTTCGTCCTGCGGGGTCTCACCATGTCCTCTAATCCCACAGGAGTCTCGTCATTTCCCCGACCACCTTGCTATGAATAAGAGGGACGGAACATCTACGAATCTAAGAAGTCGGCACGTAGCTATTGTTATAACAGCATGTTTATCCTCTATTTTCATTATGGAGGAAGGCCCCTATTCGGGTCCGTTTGTGAAAGTAAAGCAGAGAAGGTCGGGAAAAGCGGACTAGACGAGCCCTACAGAGCAAAGTGAGGCCACTAAAAAAGTTTTTACAAAGAAAAATACAATGAGACCACCCACTATATCGGTGATCCCATCGACTTTGCCTTATATATTGATTGTTTTAGTTCTTGTTCTCTTATATTATCAATTTTTCAGTGTCCTCCACGATTTCCCGGACCTTCAAACGCTATCCTTTGTAATGGAAACTACCGGAATGTCTCGAAGCTGTCTTCCACATAAGGGCAGAAGTAGATCATTTCAATGGCAATATTCACACAGCATCCCCGATTTTCATAAAAAGGGTCCCTTCCCCCATGCCCCGATAAAAAGCAACGGAACCGCCACTCTTTTATTTAACAATCTGGGGCTTTAGTTGAATAAGCAAGTGAAAATAAATAGAAGAAAAATCTCAGTTCACTGAACTGAGATTGTTTAATTTTAATTACATTACAAATACTGTGCAATTAGTTAAGCAAAACTAAAATGTTTTATAAGAATGTACGTTGTACACGTTCCCAGTAAGAATTGTGTTTTAGTTTTACAGTTTTCACTTGTTTATCACTTAATCGAACGGTTACATCTTTAATATTGCTAATAGAATATGCCTCGTTATCCATACTGATGATAGGGTAATCATTTCCATCTTGTAGAACCTTTAATTTTAATGTGCGGTCAGGTCCTAAAATAAAAGAGGAGCCTAAGGTACGAAACCGATTATTATTTAAAGAAGCCAGTTCACTTACTTGGAAACAAGGTAACTTTGGATCAACGACTGCTCCTTTAGTTGATTTGCTGTAACCTGTACTTCCTGTTGGAGTTGCTGTTATTAATCCGTCCCCGCGAAACGTTTCGAAATGAATATCATCTATAAACACGTCAATTACAATGGACTTGATAAGTGTGGAGCGAACGCTACACTCATTTAAACAGTAAAAGCTGGACTCACCATTGACGGAAGCTTCAATGACAGGAAAACGGCGAACTTCAAGTTCCGCATTCAGCATAGAATCAACCATCTCATTAAAGTTATTTAAGTTGAAATCACAGTACAAACCTGCCTCATCTTTACTGCGAATTCCAACATATAAGCAGTCTTGACGGAAACCTGTCTTACGAACAGCCTGCAGGAATGTACCATCACCGCCGACGGAAATGATGATGTTGGCATTTGCTGATTCTTCAACAATCTCAAAGTCATTTTCTTCAGCGAGTTTGAATAATGGTTTTAGTTGTTCAGTTAATTGCTCATTAGGGTGATAAAAGAAATATAAATTTCTACGTTGATTGGACACAGTTTAACCTCCTAAAAACGGAATCTGCTTGTATTTTATCATTTCAATCATTGAATAGATAGCATGGCCAACCTAGCTGGACAATTAAAAGTTGATAACATATAGTAGAATGTTGAAGAAGTTCTGTTTATCCGTTATGGTATAGGATAGTAAATAAGCGACAAATACTGGGACGTACGTTGCTTTTTGGGCAATGGCGTCCTTTTATAATGAATTGGGAGGACCACTATGAACCAAGAACAGGTTGAAAAGTTATTTGAATGGATTGATGAAACAGCAACAACTATAGAGAATGATATGAATATTACTTACTTGGAAGCTTTATCTGAAACGTTAGACACACTGTTTAATGGGAAACCTTTTGATGATATAGAAGAGTCGTTACAAACGAAGCTTGCAACCCAGCTTGTAAAAGTAAACCGAGAAGATTTTGAAAAAGAAGAACTTCGTAAAGGTGTACAACTATCTATACTAAAAGGAATGAAAGGTGCTACACAGCACCAACACTTAATAACTCCTGATGCAGTGGCCATGTTTATGGGATATTTGACTTCGAAGTTATTTGAAGGTGAGAAAGAACTGAAAATTTTTGATCCAGTAGCTGGAACAGGAAACCTAATCACATCTGTTATGAATCAATTGGAGATGAATGTAACAGCCTATGGAAGTGAGGTTGACCAGACATTGATTCAACTAGCCGTTGCGAATGCAAACTTGCAGAAAAATCAAATTGAGTTCTTCCACCAGGACAGTTTGCGTCCCTTTTTAATGGAGCCTGTTGATTTTGTCATTGCGGATTTACCTGTAGGCTATTATCCGGATACAGTTCAAGCAGCAAATTTTAAATTAAAAGCTGAACAGGAACATTCCTATGCCCATCATTTATTTATAGAACAAGGACTGAATTATACAAAAGAAGGGGGACATCTAATGTTCATTGTCCCTAACTTCTTATTTGATAGTGATCAGTCTAAAGAATTAAATGCTTTCTTGCGAGAGGAAGCTCATATAATTGGGATGCTTCAACTATCCGATTCGTTATTTAAGGATGAAAAACATGGAAAAAGCATTTTGATGTTACAGAAAAAAGGTAAAGACACAAAACCACCGAAACAAGCATTGCTTGTAAAACTTCCTTCTTTCAAGAGCCCTAATGCAATGTCCGACATTTTAGCTCAAATGAATGAGTGGTTTGACGATTATAAAACTACAAAATAGTAAGAAAATAAAGAATATAGTAAGTAAACGTTATCAAATGTCTTCCATCTTGAAAATGAGAGTTGCGGGTGGTTAAATGGGAATGGTAGATAAATGCGAACCTATATTTAAGGGGATGAACAACGTTGAATAATATTCTTGCAATTAACGCGGGTAGTTCTTCTTTGAAATTTCAGTTAATTGAGATGCCTGAAGAGACTATTTTGACTAAAGGAATAGTGGAACGAATTGGAATAAAAGATTCTGTGTTTAAAATAGAATTTAATGATCAGGAAGATGAAATTGTCACTGATATAGAAGACCATGGAGTGGCCGTGACTATGTTATTAGAAAAACTTACAGCACATGGCATTATCGAATCTCTTGATGAGATTGATGGGGTTGGCCACCGTGTAGTACATGGTGGAGAGCGTTTCAGTGAGTCAGTACTCATTACAGATGAAGTCGTTCAAGAAATTGACGATGTTTCTGACCTTGCACCGTTACACAACCCTGCTAACTTAACTGGGATTCGTTCCTTTCGTGAGGTATTGCCAAATGTACCGCATGTGGCTATTTTCGATACGGCATTTCACCAGTCTATGCCAGAACAGTCATATCTGTATAGTTTACCGTACGAGTATTATGAAAAATACGGAATTCGCAAGTATGGTTTTCATGGAACATCTCATAAGTATGTGTCCGAGCGTGCGGCAGAAATGCTAGGACGCCCTTTAGAGCAGTTACGTCTTTTATCTTGTCACTTAGGAAATGGTGCGAGTATAGCTGCTATTGAAGGCGGAAAATCAATTGACACATCAATGGGATTCACTCCACTTGCTGGTGTTACGATGGGGACTCGTTCTGGAAACATTGATCCAGCACTAATTCCTTTTATTATGGATAAGACAGGTAAGTCAGCAGCAGAAGTTATGAATGTTCTTAATAAAGAGAGTGGAATGCTTGCTTTATCTGGATTCTCCAGCGATTTACGAGATATAGAAAAGAAAGCAAATGAAGGCGACGAGCGTGCAGAGCTTGCTTTAGAAGTGTTTGCGGCGAGAATTCATAAATATATTGGATCTTACGCTTCCCGTATGCATGGTATTGATGGAATCATCTTCACGGCTGGAGTAGGGGAGAACAGTACATCCATTCGAGAGCGCGTGCTCAAAGGTCTTGAGTTCATGGGTGTTTACTGGGATCCTTCATTGAATCAGGTTCGTGGAAAAGAAGCATTTGTAAATTATCCACACTCCCCAGTGAAAGTCATGATTATTCCAACGAATGAGGAAGTTATGATTGCAAGGGATACTGTAGCAAAAGGTTTATAAATACTGGTGCGATGAGGTATTGAGTATCTTAACAATTGAAATAATTCGCTAATAATGTATCTTTCTAACCAATACCAACTTTTGAGTGATTTCTTTCTGACGTAATTTGATTACATGGGAAGGGGGTCACTCTTTTTTATGGTACAACCACAATTAAGGAACCAATATATCACAGCCAACCTGAACAAAAGAAAATTCATACGTTAGACGATGGTAGAAATGTTGTTATTAAATTAAAGGTACCTTTTAAAGAACCCATGTAGATATGATTTGGTTGAAATTACCATGAAACGGATGTTGTATACCACTAACAAGGTACAATGGTAAATAAGCCTCAAGTAGCAAGTCATTATGCGATTTGGTCTGTTAATTGATATGTTATTTCGTGTCCTCTCCACCATAACGGAACTACTTATTCAGAGAAGCTAGCGTTTTTAAGTGTTTAAAACTTAGTGTTCGTCGATTAATTACTGTGAAATTGAAAATTATTGACGAACCATTTCTCAAATTTCACCTTTAACGATACAATAAGTATAAGTGATTCGTACGGAGGGGGCATACCGTTGTCTAAAGAACGAGTACTCGAGTCTATTAAAAAATGGCGTGAAAACCATAGTCATTACGAAGCCAACGACTTTGAGATGATTTATTCAGGTTGGATTCAAGAGTCTTTCCAGCAGATTAACCCCAAAATAACGGAAAAACTATTTTCAAAACTAGATGGATGGTTATTTCATACGCATGCATTTCTTCAGGAGGCAAACTTTCAAAATGGTACACGTGAGCATATATTAACTGTCGGACGTATTTTTGACGGAAAACTTATAGCTATTGAAGATATGAAACAGCTTACCGTTGATCAATTAACATTTATAGCTGACCAACAGACTGCCAAAAATCATCTTTATTCTTTTGCGCAAGGTGGAATGACAGGTGCTGGTGGATGGATTCTTCTTGGGGTTGATTTTCCTTTAATGGTAGGAATCAATTTACGAACGGTACAATTGATCGGTCTTACTTTTGGTCATGAGATGAGTCGCCCTTATGAAATGATGCTCTCACTTAAAGTGTTTCACGCCGCTACT
Organism: Halobacillus seohaensis; assembly: GCF_042663045.1. Taxonomy (NCBI): domain Bacteria; kingdom Bacillati; phylum Bacillota; class Bacilli; order Caryophanales; family Bacillaceae; genus Halobacillus; species Halobacillus seohaensis. The sequence continues at coordinate 65,647 of NZ_JBHSZV010000014.1, forward strand.
TTACCGAAACGATTGCAAGGCGTGGCTTGGGAAGAATTGGTTGAAGAAATAAGGAATAAACAAGGTCCATATATTTACGAAGGAAATGATCGGTTAACAGATATATCTTCGATTGAACAACCATTGAAGCAACTTTACAAAGCGTTATTTATTTTAATGTTTAGAAAGAAGCTTTTTCAAGGTATACCTCTCGTAAGCGTAGCGATTGGTGCTCACTCTAACTATAGTTTGTCGAAACAAGTCTCTGAGTTTGCTACTAAATTCTATCAGTATCGATATCTTATTCAAGAGGAGGAATGGTAATGTCCTTACAAGAACATAAAGCCGGATCACCAATTGCAGTCCGCTGCCTCGTTATAACTGTTAGTGACACACGCACAAAAGATACAGATAAAAGTGGTTCCTATATTGTTGAAGCACTAGGTGAAGAAAACTGTACAGTAACAGATCGTATAATTGTAAAAGATGATCCGTTAAAAATAAAGGAAGCCGTGCGATACGGGACTGAAAGAGACGATGTTGATGTTATTTTAACTAACGGAGGAACGGGAGTTGCCAAAAGAGACGTGACGATCGAAACGGTAGCTTCACTTTTTGATAAAGAAATGCCTGGCTTTGGTGAATTGTTTCGAATGCTGAGCTATACAGAAGATATTGGATCAGCGGCCATTTTATCGAGGGCGGTTGCAGGAATAGCTAATGACACCGCGATTTTCTCAATGCCTGGTTCTAGTGGTGCGGTTAAATTAGCCATTGAAAAACTGATCGTACCTGAAGTTTTTCATGTAGTAAAAGAAATTAAGAAAGATCTATAGACAAAAGCTCCCCTTCTTAAAAGGGGAGCTAAATACTTTTATTTATTCTTTATTTTCTTCTCGAACGACTAGAACATCACAAGTTGCGTATCTTGTAATATGCTCTGAGACACTTCCTATAAAAAATCGCTCCATTAAATTAAGCCCTGTTGCTCCACAAATGATGAGGTCTGCCTGGAATTTTGGTGCAACATCTTTAGCAATTTTCACTTTAGGTGAACCGTATTCTATATCAACGGCCACGTTTTTCACACCTGCATCCTCCGCTTTTTGTTGGTAATTTTCCAGAAGTTCTTTGGCGTATTTTTCTGCACGAACGGCAAGTGAACGATCATAAGCCTCTACTGTTGAAAAGGCGCGAGTGTCAACAACATGAGATAGAATAAGTTGTGCATCGTTTCTATTCGCGATATCGATCGCTTTCTTAAAAGCAACCTCTGCTGTTTCGGAACCGTCTACAGCAACTACTACTTTTTTATATTCAAATGTCATCATGGACGCTCCCTTCCTTTAATTACCTTTATTATATCATGAACTTATTTTATTGAAATCCGTTTAAATTTAACTTTTCTGATTAGGAAAGGATAGACGAAGCTAACTAGAAAAGTTATAAAGAATAGCAACGAAGTATGGTCAACATAGCATAAGGGTTAACGCTCTCTGACTCCATTAACCACAAACAAATCTTTCTTTCCTAAAAGAATACGGAATACGTTTAACTATAAGAAAATCACTGGAAATAACCACGGAAATTGGGTGATCAATCCTCCTAGAAGTGATATGAAAAACTCGCCATCATTCACTATTGTCGGATAACCACTAAGAATAATTCCTAGTACTCCAAATAATATGGAGCTCTGAACTTTTGGTGATCGACTGAATATTAAGCGTTACTTGTGAAAACGAATGGTCATATGTAGTAAAGTATATGTATCCCTTCATGCACTCTCCAATTAAGAGAAGAGGAAGGAAAAAGTTCGTTTTTTGACAGCATTAAAACCAATAAATCATAAAAGGATAGAAAAGGTGATTCGTTTCCTCTTAACAGATATAACAATTGCTGAATAATATATCTTCCACCAATGGTCTGAACAAAGGATAGGGGAGAAAAGGAATCTTGCTCCTTGTGTTCCGAATATAGTACGTATGGCGAATTAGTCGGAAATACCTAGTCTAGAGCCAGGTAAGGATAGGAACGAATCAAATAGAAAACGTGCAATAGCTCCAAGTGTCCCTTAATGGCAAGAACGGGTTCTAATCCAAACTTTTATGAGTAGGATACAGACTTCAAATGATTCACGACCTTTCTAACATACTAAATGTACATAAACCACATAGTAAGTTTACGAACGATGGTAAGGAATAAGGAGGACTTGTTATGCGTCATGCAATTATTACAGCGGGTACAAAAGGATTAGGACGTAAGGTGACCGAGTACTTTTTAGAAGCAGGTCATTCCGTAACAGTGACTTATCTATCAGATCGGTCTAAAGTAGATGAATTGCTAGAGACTTACTCTGCAATAAAAGATAGGATTCAAGTTTTGCAGGTAGATGTAACAAAACTTGAAGACCTGAGCATGCTTGTAACTGAAACCATCAAACGATTTAATAGAATTGATTATTTAATAAATAATGCAGGTCCCTATATTTTTGAAAGAAAAAAGTTAATGGATTACTCTACTGAAGAATGGGACACTATGATTCGAGGGAACTTAGATGCAGTTTTCTATCTTCTACGGTTGACAGTTCCTTATATGCGGAAACAGCATTTTGGACGTATCATTAACTATGGATTTCAAGGGGCAGGTTCGGCTTCAGGATGGATATATCGATCAGCCTTTGCCGCAGCAAAAGTAGGTTTAGTATCTTTGACAAAAAGTATTGCATTTGAAGAAGCTGAATATGGAATTACTTCTAATATGATTTGTCCGGGAAATATCACTGGAGAAATGAAAGAATCTTCAATTATCGAAGGTAAAAATAAAAAAGATCTAAATACACCAATTGGGAGACCGGCGACAGGCGGAGATATTGCACGTACGATTGCTTTTTTGTGTGAAGATGATTCAGATATGATAACAGGGACAATATATGAAGTGACGGGCGGACTGGATGTTATTCATCGACACAGATAATTTTGAAAATTTCCATTACTTCTATGAGACTGGGGTTTATAGTGAACATTTGCTACAATGAAAATGCTTCCAAATAATTCGGCTATTCATCCAAATTATTTGAAGGTATAGTTGAAGTTGAAAAGATAGGACTTTTGTCCAACTGGGCGTAAATAGGAGGTTGAAAGTTTGTGAAAATTGGAGTACCGACTGAAGTTAAGAATAATGAAAATCGTGTAGCAATGGCACCAGCTGGAGTGCTCAGTTTAACGAGTGATGGGCATGAAGTGTTTTTAGAAAAAGGGGCAGGATTGGGTTCTGCTTTCACAGATGAGCAATATATAGAAGCTGGAGCAACGATTGTTGCCACGGCTAAAGAAGCTTGGAGTCAGGAAATGGTTATGAAAGTAAAAGAACCACTTCCAGAGGAATTTGATTATTTTTATGATGGACTTATTTTATTTACTTATTTACACTTGGCGCCTGAACCGGAGTTAACAAAAGCACTTATTGACCGAAAAGTGATAAGTATCGCTTATGAAACGGTACAGCTTCCAAATGGATCATTACCTTTATTAACTCCTATGAGTGAAGTTGCAGGGAGAATGGCTTCTCAAATAGGAGCACAGTTCTTAGAAAAATCTCATGGAGGTCGTGGTGTATTGCTTGCAGGAATTCCAGGTGTTCGCCGTGGACAAGTAACAGTTCTTGGCGGTGGCGTTGTAGGAACAAATGCTGCAAAAATTGCTGTAGGACTTGGAGCAGATGTTACGATTATTGATTTAAACCCTGAACGCTTACGACAGCTTGATGATATTTTTGGAAAAGACATCAACACTTTAATGTCTAATCCTCTAAATATACAAGAAAAGCTAAAAGAGTCGGATTTAGTCATAGGAGCTGTACTTATACCAGGTGCAAAAGCACCAAAAATTGTTACAGAAGATATGGTGAAAGACATGCCAGAAGGTTCTGTTATTGTTGATGTGGCTATTGATCAGGGGGGGATTTTTGAAACAACAGATCGTATAACAACTCATGACAATCCTACATATGAGAAGCATGGGGTATTGCATTATTCTGTAGCCAACATGCCTGGTGCTGTTCCACGTACATCAACGATTGGATTAACTAATGTAACAGTCCCTTATGCTCTTCAACTGGCAAACAAAGGTTACAAACAAGCTTGTTTTGATAACGAAGCTCTATTTAAAGGCATTAATACTTTAGATGGTTTTGTGACTTATAAAGCTGTAGCAGAAGCACATGAGCTTGAATACGCTAGTGCGAGTGAACTACTTAAAAAATAGTCATAAAAGCAGAACAAATTACGTTCTGCTTTTTTTTTGATAAAATGATAAATAAGTGAAACATATGAAGACCTTGTTCCGTAAATAGTAGTATACACAAGGTACAGTAGAAGGAGAGGTGAGCACTTGGGATTTTTTTCGAAATTATTTTCAAAAAACAAATCAAATACACCAGAAGTTGAAGAGCGGACAGTATTAAATATTCAAGTGGGTGACATCATCACATATGATCTTGTGGATTATGAAGTCGTAGGTAAAATCACTTATCGTGATGGAGGGTATGAGTGGTTTTCTTATCAGTTGCTTGAAGGAGACAATATTAAGTGGTTAGCGGCAGAAATGGATGATGAACTTGAGGTTGGTATATATGAAACCATCAAGTTACCTGTGGATACATTTCCTAAAGAAATCGTTTATAATGAAAGTACTTATCATAAAGATGAGGAAGGTGAAGCGAATGTAACAGGGAAAGGTCGTAGTCAAAATGTGAATGGCCAATCCATACGCTATGCTGAATATATAGCAGAGGATGAGGGGTCTTATTTATCACTTGAGTCATGGGGAAGTGAAGTAGAAGTGAGCTATGGGTATGATATTGAGGAATACGAACTTAAAATATTAGCAGGATCTAATTAAAGGAGGAAAATATATGTTTAAATTTTTTAATCGTGTAAAAACTGTAGTAGGTGCAGAGTTGAATTCAGCTTTAGATAAAGCAGAAGATCCGGTGAAGATGTTAGAACAATTTATGCGTGATATGGAAAATGATATTCGTGATGCAGAGACTGCAGTAGCTAAGCAAATTGCCAATGAAAAAATGTTGAAACGTAAATATGATGACGCACAGGAATTAGCTGATAAAAGAATGAAGCAGGCTGAAAAAGCTATGGAGTCTGGAAATGAAGACTTAGCTCGTCGTGCTCTCGAGGACAAGAATAATCAACAGGAGCAAGCAGACCAGTTCAAATCCTCTTACGAACGTGCAGAGCAGGATTCTAATAACCTTCGTCAAAAACTAGACGAAATGAAAAAAGAATATCAAGAGATGAAACTGAAGAAAGATTCTCTAAAAGCAAGAGCCGAGTCAGCTAAAACTCGTACGAAAATGAATCGTACGATGTCCAGTATTGGCAGCGATGAATCACGTCAAGGATTTGAACGAATGGAAGAGCGTGTAATGCAACATGAAGCAGAAGCAGAAACAAGTGAAGATTTATCGAAATCGAACCGTTCTCTTGATGATGAATTTGAGGAAATGGATAATAAAAATAGTGTCGATGATGAGCTTGATGCTCTTAAAAAGAAGATGAATAATAAAGAATAATATTATATGTTGTGCCTGATACTTATTCAGGCACAACTCATTTTTGGTGAAAGGAGGAACCATGTTGAAGGACTATGCTGGAGTTTTTATCGTCATTATCATAGCTGTTGTCATTAGCTTTAATTCTTTTGGAAATTTCGGTGGCGGATCAAAAGGAATGTCTGGCTCAAATGCTCAGGATACATATGGGGAATTACCAGATGAACCTCCACGTAGTGAAGTATTATCTGCAATTGATGAATCAGAAGCTACTTCAATACGTAAGCTGCTAAGTGATGGGTTTCCATTATTAGATACTGTTGATGCTGATCAAGGAAGTGCTGAAATTTTTATGACCCAGGAATTAACTCTTCCGGAAGTTGCTGAACAATTAGAAAACAAAATAAAACCCGAAGAGATTAGTGATAGTGAAGATGGGAAACAAGTTCTCATTTATCAGGATGAGTTTGTTATATTACAAGAAAGTGATGAAGAACCTGGCCTGATTTTAATAGAATTATCAAATAAAGAATTTGTTGAAAAGAATTATTCACCAAGCTTCTTTCAAGGGTTACTTGCATACTCATTGCTCAATCGAATGTTAGGTTCAAATAATTGGGCCACTCAACGCCAGTCACGTTGTGAATCAACTGGTGGTTGTTATGGAGGTTATGCCATGTACGGCGGGTCCAACTCAAATTCAATGAGAGGTTCGTCCAACCGAGGTGGAGGACCAGGTACAGGAAAATAGAGGAGGGAATAAAATGGAACCAATTTTAGCTACAGTAGGATATTTTGCTATAGGTGTATTAGTTGTTTTAATTGGATTGTTTATTTTTGAGAAGATTACGGATTACAAGGATTGGGATGAAGTTAAAGCAGGAAATAAGGCAGTAGCCATGTCGATAGCTGGTAAAATCATTGGGATATGTATCGTGCTTTCTTTTGCCATTTATCATAGTTTTACGATTTGGGATACACTCTTATGGGGAGCGATCGGGGTTGTCTTACAAATGATTGCTTATTTGTTATTTGAATTATTTACGAGAAAGTTCTCTGTGGAAACCCAATTGAAAAATAATAATACAGCCGTGGGAATCATCACTATGGGTGTTTCTATTGGACTTGCTTTTGTTATTGGTGCATCCATTACATAAGCATCTAATATGAATATGTAAAAAGCCACTATGCTACCAGAACATAGTGGCTTTTTGTGAGTTAAGCAGGACTTAGAGAAATTATCGGAGTGAATTACGAATGGAATCAGAAGGAATAAAAAAAACTCGGCTGATCTACTGGGCGTCAGGAATCGTATCAATTTGTGGAATAATTTTTGAAGTGTTATTTGGGGCCTTAGGTTCTTATATACTAGGAGATGGAGTGAAGCAATATACGATTACAATCAGCCTCTTCTTAACGGGAATGGGAGTAGGGGCAAGTATCAGCGAGAAAGTTATGAAGCAACTGATCATTACTTTTATTTGGATCGAATTTATGGTAGCACTTATTGGTGGATTTTCTAGTTTTACGATGTTTGGAATGACAGCTTTTGCACCTAGCGGAACAGACGCCCTCTTTTTGTATATAGTAACCTTTACTATTGGTGGGTTAACAGGTCTTGAACTTCCTATTCTAATAAGAAAAGCTAATGAAATAGGAGAAGAGCTTAGTAGAAGTACTGCAAGAGTATTATTTTCAGATTACGCGGGTGGTTTAATAGGAGGATTACTCTTCGCATTTTATTTACGTCCGCAAATGGGCATGGTGAAAAGTGCTTTTTTTGTTGCTTGTATTAATTTAGCTGTTGCAATTGTAATATTGTATTTATTCCGATCTGAAATTAAACGACTATCCCTTCATGGATCTGCGGCTGCTTTTATTGGAGTATTGTTAATAGCTGGCTTGTTTTTCGGAGAGGAAATGGCGTTTTCTTTTGAACAGAAATTATATAAAGATCCAATTATTCACAGTGAAGAAAGTGCGTATCAAAAAATTGTACTTACAAAAGAACAGGACGATACTCGACTATTCTTAAATGGTTCACTCCAGTTTAGTTCTTCTGATGAACATCGTTATCATGAAACTTTAGTCCACCCGCCAATGGGAGCGGCTGACCTACCAGAAAATGTATTAATTCTTGGCGGTGGTGATGGAATCGCCGCTAAAGAGGTTTTGAAATATCAGGAGGTACAGCGTGTTTCCCTTGTAGACCTGGATCCAGCAGTTACAGATTTGGCTTTATCTAACTATCACTTAAGGCAATTAAATGAAGATTCACTCCAAGATGATCGAGTAAAAGTCTGGAACGAAGACGCCTTTAGTTTCCTAGAAGATAGCGATGAATTTTATGATGTGATCCTTATTGATTTACCTGATCCTAATAATGAGAGTTTAAACAAACTATATACACGAGAGTTTTACTCATTAGTGAGGAATCACCTTGAACCAGGTGGAGCTGCAATGATTCAGGCAACGAGTCCTGTTTTTGCTACAGAGGTATATTGGACTATTGATGAGACAGTTACAGACACGGGGATGGCTACGAAAAACTTCCACGTTGATATACCGAGTTTTGGGAATTGGGGATTTGTTATGGCCAGTCGTAGTCCTATTAAAATAGAGGAAATTGACATTCCTCAAGATACAGACTTTTTAACAAAAGAATTGCTACATTCCATGACCGTGTTTGGAAAAGATGAAGATAGGGAAATCGTAAACAGTAAGGGTGAGTCTGTCTCATTATCTCCAAACACATTAATTCATCCCAATCTTATTCAAAAATATGAACAGGCTTGGCGGAATTATTAACTATTCAATTAAAGGAGTGGTATAGTGGACGTTTCATTTCACGGACATTCTGTAGTGAAGGTAGAAGCTAACGGAAAGACGATTTTATTTGATCCTTTCATTTCAGAAAATGGAAATACGGATTTAGTTGCGGAAGATGTACAACCTGACTTCATTTTACTTACTCATGGTCATAACGATCATGTCGGGGATACCGTAGAGATAGCCAAGCGTTGCGATGCTCAAATCATAGCACCGTTTGAATTGGCAACATATTTGGGTAATAAAGGATTGAATGTTCATCCCATGTATATAGGTGGAAGTCATACATTTGAGTTTGGAACTGTTAAACTCACTCAGGCTTTTCATGGATCATCCTATACTGAAGAAGATGGCACGATTGTTTACACAGGAATGCCAACAGGTATCTTGCTAACGATAGAAGGGAAAACGATTTTTCATGCTGGAGATACAGGACTGTTCAGTGATTTGAAGATGATTGGTGAACGAAACTCTATTGATTTAGCCTTTGTACCAATAGGTGACAATTTTACAATGGGACCTGATGATGCTTTGGTGGCAGCTGAATGGCTGAAAGCTAAACAGGTTGTTCCTATTCACTACAATACATTTGATTTAATCAATCAGGACGGTGACTCATTTGCTGAGAAAGTTAGTCCTGGAATAGGAAAGGCATTGAAGCCAGGAGAATTGATAAAACTGTAAAATAATTCAAAATTCCACGAATGAATCTAAATAGTTCCGATACCGTGGAGAAAACTTTGAAACACAGGTGAAATAACGTAATGAAATACAGTATGTTTAACACCATAAATAATAGTATGAATAGCAAGAAAGAACGCTTGGATATTAATATCCAAGCGTTCTGTTTTATAATGTCTTGTTAAACTAAAGCCTCAGTTTGTTTCATAACAAGAAGATCCGTTTGCCGTATGGAGTTTGGGAGGGCAGGGAAAACAGTTCGCTTTCCGCGGGCTGACGCCGAGTCTCCCTGTTTCCCCTGAAAGAAGAAATTTCTAGTGAAAGATGGTTTTATGAATCAAAAGAAACACACTTGGCCGGGATTCTGAAAGACAAACAGCTAAAGAAACCGGCTTTTTGAATCGTTCCAGTACACTCAAGCCTGAAATTCTTGAGTCTCTGTACACTGTTAAAAGAAACAGCTTACATTATTTATGGAGTGCTATATCCTTTCAATTCAGGACCTCGATCTTCAAACAAGCTCTGCATGAACGTTTCAATGTCAACGCTGTTTCCTTTTTAAAACAAGGGTATGGTCAATTAGCTAGTAGACAGGCAGGAATTTCATCTTTTTTAGAACGAAATCCATTATTTTCACGCATTAGGATTTATGAATTCGATCCTTTCGTCTCCCGAATGATTATGCCGACTATCCGGAAATTCATGGTTTTGGAGTAAAAGTGCAGTTGGAATAAAAGAGTGGCGGTTCCATTGCTTTTTATCGGAGAATGGGGGATAAGAAACCATCCATCATGACTATGAAGAGTAGAACGGAACCTTTTTATGAAAATCGGGGGTGCTGTGTGATTCTAAGTGGCTCAATAGATATAACAGATACATCATACTTTAACAGTAACGGTAGAACAGCAGACTTAGAATGACTCGCGGGCTATTTTTATGTTTGAATATTAAATCTGGAGAATAATTGCAGGAAAACTGTATCACTTGTATAATAACAATATCAGCAATATTTACTAGTACAGTTAGAAAGAATGGTGAAATGAATTGGCTACCAAACATGAACAGATTCTTGAACATATTGATTCATTGTCTGTCGGGAGTAAAATTTCGGTAAGAGGTGTGGCAAAGGCTCTAAATGTTAGTGAAGGTACAGCATACAGAGCTATTAAAGAAGCAGAAAATCAAGACTTAGTAAGTACAATTGAACGGGTGGGAACGATACGTATAGAAAAGAAAAAGAAAGAGAACATTGAACGCCTAACCTTTGCGGAAATTACCAAAGTTGTAGATGGACATGTGCTTGGAGGTCGCGGAGGGTTACACAAAACTCTAAATAAATTTGTTGTAGGTGCTATGAAATTGGAAGCTATGATGCGATATACAGAAGCAGGTTCTCTGCTGATTGTTGGGAACCGTACAAATGCCCATGAATTAGCTGTACAAGAAGGTGCTGCTGTACTTGTTACAGGTGGGTTTGATACGTCTGATAAGGTGAAGAAACTTGCCGATGAAAAGAAACTACCTGTTATCTCAACAAGTTATGATACATTTACAGTTGCCACTATGATCAACCGTGCGATATATGATCAGTTAATTAAAAAAGAAATTGTGCTAGTCGATGATATTTACACTCCATTTGAAGAAACTAACTTTTTATTAACTAAAGATACAGTTTCTCGTTGGCATGAATTAAACGAGAAGACCCAGCATGGACGATATCCCGTAGTCGACACTAAGAATCGTGTGGTCGGCATGGTCACGTCTAAAGATGTAATAAATAAAGAACCTTCATTAAAGATTGAGAAAGCTATGACTAGAAACCCAATGACAGTCCAAACGGTAACATCTTTGACAAATGCAGCCCATATGATGGTTTGGGAAGGGATCGAATTAATGCCTGTAGTAGATCAGTCTCATATGCTTCAAGGCATTATTTCTAGGCAAGATGTACTAAAAGCATTGCAGAATCTCCAACGTCAACCGCAAATAGGAGAAACAATTGATGACTTAGTAACCAACCAGCTAGAGGTTAGGGAGGATGACCAGGGGGGATATACATTACATACAACTGTAACTCCTCAGATGACGAACCAACTTGGTACGCTTTCCTATGGAGTATTTACATCACTTATTACCGAAGCTTCAAGTCGTTTATTGAGTAAGCATAAAAAGGGTAATTTAGTAGTAGAGAATATTTCATTATTATTTATTAAACCTGTTCAGTTGGAGAGTGCAATCGAAATTAAACCCCAACTTTTAGAAATTGGCAGGAAATTTGCCAAGGTGGATATAGAAGTTCATCATAATAAATCGATTGTTGGAAAGGCGCTTCTCATGGCACAATTAATTGATCGATAAAAAAGCCGCTAATAATCAGCGACTTTATTGACGGTGTTTTTTATACTCATTTTGATAGTGTTTTTTTGATTTAATGCCTAAACGGAATTGAAATGCACCTAAGATAATAAAGATAATCCCTATAAACAAGGATAATCTTGTTTCATAAAAGAGGTACTGGTTGATTCCGAAAAAGAATATAAAAATACCTAAAAAAATTCGTGCTTTGCTATTCATGTGTTCCTGTAATAAAGGATCTTTCGTTTTTACAACCATGACTTTATAGTATATGTAAAGAACGAAAGAGATGAGTATAAGGGTGGAGAATATTATCAAATGAATCGACTCCTGCATATAAAATTTACTCCGATGTTCATTGTAGCTTGTTTTATTTCGTTTTGCTACCTGCACAAGGAAACTTGTGGGATAATAATAAGAAGATCTGTAGAAAGAGGGATATTTCATAATGATTTTACAACAAATTGCTGATTCGATAAAAGAATTTGAAACGATTATTATTCATCGTCATGTAAGACCTGATCCTGATGCATATGGCTCTCAAGTCGGCTTGTCGGAAATTATTCGTCACAGTTTTCCTCATAAGAAAGTATATGTAACTGGAGAAGAAGAGCCTTCCTTGAATTTTCTGGCAACAATGGACAACGTGTCTGATGCTCAGTTTGAGGAAGCCTTAGTTATCATTTGTGACACGGCAAATCAAGCACGGATCGATGACCAGCGTTATAGCATAGGAAAGAAAATCATTAAAATTGATCACCATCCTATCGTGGATGAATATGGCGATATAAGCTGGGTAGATACTACAGCTAGTTCAACTTCTGAAATGATTTTTCAACTTTATAAGTATTTTCGACATGACGGTTTTTCACTGAATGATCGTGGAGCTCTCTTACTTTATGGTGGTATTGTTGGAGATACAGGAAGGTTTTTGTTTCCTAGCACAACCCAAGAAACATTAGAGGCAGCAGCAGAACTCGTGACTTACGATTTTGATCGATCTAAACTTTATAACCAAATGTACAGCACCCCTATGAAGGTAGCCAAATTAAAAGGTTATGTATTACAACATTTCACAGTTAACCCTGAAGGCTTTAGTACTGTGGAACTTCCTAAACATATTTTAGAAGAACATCAAGTAACACCCTCAGAAACGAGTGCGTTAGTTGGATTACTAGGAGATGTGGAAGGTTTACTTGCCTGGGCATTTTTCGTAGAGGAAGATAATAATATACGTGTCCGTCTTCGGTCGAAAGGTCCCGTAGTGAATAAAATTGCTGAGAACCATAATGGAGGAGGCCATCCAATGGCTGCAGGAGCTACAGCAGACACGTGGGAAGAAACATATGAAATCGCCAATGAATTAAAGGAAGCATGTGTGCAGTTTTCTTGAGAAATTATGCAAGCTTTAGAAGGCTTGCATGCCCTCCTTCCTCTAATTTTCAATAGAGATGGAAAGAAGAAGTATGACTTGGTTGGAGATAATTAATCTTTCAATGGTAAGCTTGTAATTGAAGTCTTCGACTATAAATGATTTATTTTCGATGATTTTTATTATAAGATCACTTTGGCTGGCTATTTCTTCAATGTTCTCACCTGTAATCGTTTGAAGCTGGTCTTTCACCATGGAAGAAAGCTGATGTTGGGTGAGTTTATCAATGTGGAGCTCCTTTGCATTACTAAAGCTTGGTACGATTTCTTGTATAGTTAGGGCTTGACTTTCTTCATCATCATCCTCTTTTTCTGCATTTAGAAGCCCATCATATTTTGCTTCTAATTCATTTAATTGAGTGGATAATTGAATATTTTCTTCCTGTAAACGCTCATGAAACTGATCATTAATAAACACGAATAACACATATCCAGTTATTACTCCAAGTATGCATCCAGCATAAAAACGTCTCCATTCTTTTTTTCTTAATTGAGGAGGAATATACATTTTTAAGTGACCTCCTCACCTAATAAAAGTTCAAACATGAATAATGCTGTTTGCACTCCTCCCATAGCAGCTATTATAATCATAACTTGTTTAAACAAATCAAATGTTGATCCCTCAAATATTCCTCTCTCAAAATTACTAATTGCGTCGAACGTACCTCCTATAGCCGCAACTATTGCCCATATCCTTAGTCCCTTCGCAATTCTAAACATGGAGGTTAAAGGGGCTTCTCCTGTCAAGAAGCTGCCTATACTGCCGATTAAAGTTCCACCCATAATAACACCAAAAGCTATAAAGAAGCACTGGATCATAGATATAACCAACCGTTCTTCCATCTTGTCCCTCTTTTCTATGGCAGAGTGTTTTATTATTCAAGATATTCTTAAGTTCGGTGATATATGCAAGACGCTTTTATAGTCCGAAGAGATTCCATATAATGAAACTGAGAAAGAGGTGAACTTATGTCTTATACTCATTTACATGTACATAGTGGATACAGTCTTATGAATAGTACGATCCAGATTTCAACATTAGTTAAAAAAGCTAAAGATTTAGGCTTCACTTCCCTAGCACTAACAGATGACAACGTCATGAGTGGTGCTGTTGCTTTTTATCAAGCTTGTCTTAACGAGGGAATCAAGCCAATCATAGGAATGAGAGTTTCGATTACTTATAAGAATGAAGTCTTTCCTGTTGGATTACTAGCTAAAAATAAACAGGGGTACGAGGCTCTTCTACAATTAAGCACCCGACTACAACTCCAGGAGGAGCCTCTGCAATTAAGGGATGTAAAAGAATTTACAGATCAATTAGTTGCGATCATTACAGTATCAGACACTTCTTGGGCTACATCAATCATTCACCACACTTTTGAAAGAGTAGAAGAAGAGGTAAGTGATTGGAGAGATTCGTTTAATGACTTTTACTTAGGTGTTAAAGATTATGGTGTTCACCTGGAAAGACAGATGCACCAGCCTTTAAAAGAATGGGCGGAGCATAAGCAGGTAAAGGTAACAACTATGAATGATGTTAGATACTTAGAACAAGAGGACGCAGAAGCCTATTATTGTTTGCGCGCCATTGATACAGGGCATTCTTATATAACGGACTCTGAGCCATCTGAGGAACACCAATATTTGAAATCACCAAAAGAGATGGAGGTTTATTTTAAAAATTGGTGGCCGGAAGTACTTGAAACAAATCAGAGAATTGCGGAATCTTGTAATGTAGAAATAGACTTGGATCAGCTGTTGCTTCCAGCATTTCCTGCACTTGAAAAAATGAATGCAGACGAGTATCTAAGGAAAGTTTGTACAGATCGATTAGCACTAAAGTATAAAGAAAGAATGAATGAAGCCGAAGAACGGTTAAATAAGGAATTAGATGTTATCATTCGTATGAAATTCAGTGATTACTTTCTTATTGTATGGGATTTTATTGAGAATGCTCGAAAGGAAGGAATTCAAGCAGGACCCGGTCGTGGATCAGCAGCTGGGTCAATCGTGAGTTTTCTACTAGGAATTACTCAAGTAGACCCCCTATCCTATGATTTATTATTTGAGAGGTTTCTAAATCCGGAGCGAATTACCATGCCTGACATTGATATTGATTTCCCAGATGATCGTAGAGATGAAGTGATTGACTATGTTGCTAGAAAATATGGAAAAGAACATGTAGCACAAATTTGTACATTTGGTACATTTGCGACACGGAGTGTATTACGAGAGTTGTTTAAAGTTTTGAATGTAGAAGAAAGTGATATGACCTATATTTTAAAAAATATCCCGAGTGGATCTAGCAAACCAATAAAAACGGTTGTACAAAGTTCTGAAGCTTTAAAAGATTATATTAACTCCTCTGCAAAATTAAAAAAAGTTTTTAAAATTGCTGCCAAGTTAGAAGGTTTACCAAGACATGTTTCAACCCACGCAGCCGGGGTTGTTATAAGTAGTAAGCCTCTAAACCAATATACGGCACTCATGAAAGGTCAGGAAAATGTCCACCTTACACAAATGGCCATGGGAGATTTGGAATCTATAGGTTTATTAAAAATGGACTTTTTAGGATTAAGAAATTTATCGTTCATTAGAAAAATTGAAGATAAAGTAAGTAGTAAAGATAAAACTTTTCAAATGGATCAGATTCCTATAAACGATAAACAAACATTTCTCCTATTACAAAAAGGTCAGACAAATGGCGTTTTTCAATTAGAATCACAAGGAATGAAGGGCGTTTTAAAGAGGTTAGCACCGAATCATTTTGAAGATGTAGTAGTGGTGAATGCATTATACAGACCGGGACCGATGGAATATATCCCTCTCTACATTCAACGGAAGCGAGGTCTTGAAGAAGTAAATTATCCTCACCCTGATGTGAAACCTATTTTAGAGAGAACATTCGGAGTGTTAGTTTACCAAGAACAAATCATGCAAGTTGCTCAAAAAATCGCTGGCTATTCATTAGGTGAGGCCGACCTTCTAAGAAGGGCAGTCAGCAAAAAACAAAAAGATGTTCTAGAACAGCAACAAAATCAATTTGTGCAGCGTTCTATCCAGTATGGTTATGATGAAAATGTGGCCACCCAATTGTTTGAATGGATTGTGAAATTTTCTAATTATGGTTTTAATCGTAGTCACGCAGTTGCTTACAGTGTTATTTCATATCAATTGGCTTACTTGAAAGCGCATTATCCCGATATTTTTATTGCTGAATTAATGAATTCAACAGTAGGTGATCAAGGGAAACTATCGATATATATAAGAGAAGCTAGAGAATTTAATGTTAAGATTAAACCTCCCTCTATTAATTATAGTTTTACACATTCTTTTGGTGACCAAGGGGCAATACGTATTGGGTTCCTATCCATCGAGGGTGTTGGGTTTCAAGCTGCACAAGCAATTATTCAAGAAAGAAAGAGAGGAAATTATAAACATCTGAATGATTTTTGTTTACGTGTATCTTCTAAGGGTGTCTCAAGGAGTACGATTGAGTCCTTGATCATGGCTGGGTCTTTTGACGATCTTCAACAGAATCGGGCAAGTCTATTAGCAAGTATAGATCAAGCTCTTGAACAGGGGGAACTTTTTAAAGAGTTTCAAGACCAGCCTGGGCTATTTAATTCAGACGTAGAAATGGAAGGGCTGGCTGTTGCTACGGAACCTTTACCAATACTGAAACAATTGTCTATGGAAAAAGAAGTATTAGGTACTTATTTATCAAATCATCCTTTAGATGCGCATAGAGACCAGCTGACCCAACAAGGGTATATGACTTTGAAAGAATGCCTAGATAGAGAATCTGTAAAGTCAGCGAAAACGGCGGCTGTTGTGGAAACTATTAAAGAGATTCGCACAAAAAGAGGAGATCCCATGTCATTTTTGACTCTAAGCGATGAAACTCGTGAGATGGATGCAGTGCTTTTTCCGGACTCTCATCGAGACGCTAAAAGTTGGCTGCAGGAAAATGAACTGGTTACTGTTAATGGCAAGGTGGAAAATAGAAATGGGAAAAAACAATGGATTGTGAATGAAATATCACCTTTTAAAGGTGAGCAGTTCACACAGAGATTATTTATTAAAACCTCCACAGAAAAAGAGAATGAAGTGATTGAACGTCTAAAAAAAATTGCTGCATATTTCCCGGGTAATACGCCAATTATTATTTTTGAATCTGAGAATCGAAAAACCTATCAACTAGCAAGCTCTTATTCATTGTCAGCAACGGAGAATTGTATGAATAAATTGTATGAATTTTTCGATAAGTCTGATGTTGTTTTACGCACTACCTATAAGGACGTCTAACTTATCAAAGTTTAGCCCGGTATTTTGATGTTCTTTACACAAACTATTCATCTGTTATAATTAAGAGGTTAATGGTGGTATCTTCACCCGTATCGGCCTATTTTATATGTCTTAAAGGAGCGTGTAGCTATGTCAAATTTGCGAGATGAAGCACTTCATATCCATCGTGTCAATAAAGGTAAATTGGAGACAAATTCCAAAGTACCCATTAGGAATGCTAAAGACTTGAGTTTAGCTTACTCCCCGGGGGTAGCTGAACCTTGTAAAGAAATTTATGATCATAAAGAAACAGTCTATGATTATACAATGAAGGGGAATATGGTCGCTGTTGTTAGTGATGGGTCTGCTGTCTTAGGTCTTGGGAATATTGGACCGGAAGCATCACTTCCTGTTATGGAAGGTAAAGCAGCTTTGTTTAAAAGTTTCGCTGGGGTCGATGCGTTTCCGATTTGTTTAAATACGAGTGATGTCGATCAAATTGTTCAAACGGTTAAGCTAATGGAACCTACCTTTGGAGGTGTGAATTTAGAGGATATTGCAGCACCTAACTGCTTTATTATAGAGGATCGACTAAAAAAAGAAACTAACATACCTATTTTTCATGATGACCAACACGGTACAGCAATTGTAACTGTAGCTGGTTTAGTAAACGCTCTTAAAATTACCGGGAAATCCTTCTCGGAAATTAAAGTGATTGCCAATGGTGCGGGTGCTGCTGGAATTGCAATTATTAAGTTGTTATATCATTTTGGGGTTAGGGATATTATTATGTGTGATTCTAAAGGAGCAATTTATGAAGGACGTCCTTCAGGGATGAACGATGTTAAAGAAGAAGTTGCTAAAATCACTAATAAAGATAAGCAGGAAGGAAAATTAGAGGAAGTAATGGAGGGAGCCGATGTGTTCATCGGGGTTTCAGTCGGCGGTCTTCTGTCAAAAGAAATGGTTTCTAGTATGAATGAAGATTCCATTATATTTGCAATGGCAAACCCAGAACCTGAAATCATGCCTGAAGATGCTAAAGAAGCTGGAGCACGCGTGATTGGGACAGGTCGTTCTGATTTTCCTAATCAAGTGAATAATGTCTTGGCGTTTCCAGGTATTTTTCGTGGAGCGTTAGATGTACGCGCAACGCGTATTAATGAAAAGATGAAAATTGCAGCAGTAGAAGCTATTGCAGGATTAGTGAGTGATGATGCCCTTGATGAGGACTATGTGATTCCTGCTCCATTTGATGTTAGAGTGGCTCCAGCTGTAGCAGCAAGTGTTGCTAAAGCAGCAATGGAATCTGGAGTGGCAAGACATCATGTTGATCCAGAAGAAGTTGCAGAAAAAACTAGACTTCTTACATTAATAGATGAAGAGGAATAAACCTTGGAGAAAAGCCCCTGCTGGCTTTTCTCTTTGATATTTTAATAGTGTGAGGGATGGTCTTAATCCGCGCCTTACACTATTAAATTGAAAGGCTTATGAAGGATTCATGAAAAGCAAGTGGAAGTATGTTTAAGTAAGCTTTAAACAACAATGTAATCATCCATTCTTTTATCATTGTGGTAATTAAACTCATAAGGTTCATAAAATTACATATTCAAATGTGAATCATATGAAAGGTTAGAAGATTTTTTGAAAAAACAATCAACAGAGCAAATACTTGCTCTATAAAAATAGATGAGCGAAACAAACTCTATAACGTTAGATATCATACAAAGGTATGACATAATAGAGACCCTTGTCCTAAAGGAGGAATCACCTTGCTAAGAGATTTTTTCAGCAAGAAAAAACGCTATGCTTCCATACCAAGTCAAGAAGCAAAGCAGGATGTGCCTGAGGGGCTTATGCAAAAATGCCCTAGCTGCCAAAAAATTTTTTATAGAAAAGAATTAATACGAAATATGAATGTATGCCCAAACTGTGATCATCACCATAAGCTAAGTGCTTTCGAGCGAGTGGAGCTATTGTTTGATGAGCAATCTTTTGAAGAATGGGATAGCCAAATGATTTCAACAAATCCTTTACAATTTCCAGATTATGAAGAAAAACTAGAAAAGGACCGTTTGAAATCCAATTTAAATGAAGCCGTTGTAACTGGGAAAGCCTCTCTTAATGGAATTCAAACAGCAGTTGCCATTATGGATTCACGTTTTCGAATGGGGAGTATGGGGTCGGTAGTTGGAGAGAAAATTACTAATGCCATAGAAAATGCAAGAAAACAAGGTCTGCCATTTATTATATTTACTGCTTCAGGAGGAGCGCGTATGCAAGAAGGTGTCCTAAGTTTAATGCAGATGGGAAAAACGTCGGTTGCCTTAAAGCGTCTCCAGAAAAGTGGTGGTTTATTTATTTCCGTAATGACTAATCCTACTACAGGAGGGGTTTCAGCGAGTTTTGCCTCAGTTGGAGATTATAATTTTGCTGAGCCAGGAGCCTTGATTGGTTTTGCAGGTCGCCGAATTATTGAACAAACCATCCGAGAGAAATTACCAGAAGACTTTCAAACAGCTGAGTTTTTGCTTCAACACGGTCAGTTGGACCGTGTGATTCACCGTCATGAGATGAAAGAAACGCTTTCTACGGTGTTAGATATTCACCATGAGGGAGGGAGCCAGGGATGAAGCATGTGTTAGAATTCGAAAAGCCTGTCATCGAGCTCCGTGATAAGATTACCGAATTAAAAAGACTTACGGAAGAAAGTGAAATGGATCTTAGTGAGGAGATCGATACTTTAGAAAAGAGATTGGAGAAGTTGGAAAAGGATGTTTACGACCAGATGGCTCCGTGGGACCGAGTACAAATGGCAAGACATCCTGAACGTCCGACAACTTTAGAATACATTGAACATTTATTTACTGATTTTCTAGAACTCCACGGTGACCGATTGTATGGAGATGACGAGGCAATTGTTTCAGGAATTGCTAAGTTCAAAGGACAAGCCGTTACAGTTATCGGACATCAACGTGGAAAAGGTACAAAAGAAAATATAAGAAGAAACTTTGGAATGCCCCATCCAGAAGGATATCGCAAAGCTTTACGATTAATGAAACAAGCTGAAAGATTTAATCGGCCAGTTATAACGTTTATTGATACAAAAGGTGCTTATCCAGGGCGAGCTGCAGAGGAAAGAGGACAGAGTGAAGCTATCGCTCGAAACCTTTTAGAAATGGCAGGTTTGACCGTGCCGATCATATGTGTCGTGATAGGTGAAGGAGGAAGCGGCGGAGCCTTAGGCCTAGGAATAGGCGATAGAATTTTCATGCTAGAAAACTCAACCTATTCTGTCATTTCACCAGAAGGTGCAGCAGCCCTCTTGTGGAAAGATTCAAACCTTGCGCAACGTGCAGCTGAAACGATGAAAATTACAGCACAAGATCTTAAAGAACTCCAAGTAATTGACGATGTTGTACCAGAAATTCGTGGAGGAGCTCATCGAAATATTAAGGACCAGGCGCTAAAAATAGAAAAGGTGATTGAGGATTCTCTTAATGAACTTCACCAAAAAAGTGAAGAGGAATTATTAGAAAACCGTTTTATAAAATATAAAAAAATTGGCGAATATACGTATCTTGATATATAATGAGACTCGCAAATTGAATTGTCCTTGATGAACGAAGTCGCACTTCATTATGTGCGACTTTTGTCATCTTATTAGGATGATGGCGCTTTCATGGACTTCCCTTTTGATTGGGTACAGTTTTAAAAGTAAAACTATGAGGTGATGAAGATGAAAAAAATTGGAGTATTAACAAGTGGCGGGGACGCACCTGGTATGAATGCTGCGATTCGTGCGGTCGTAAGAAAATCTATCTACCATGAAATCGAAGTTTACGGAATTAAACATGGGTTTCAAGGACTAATTGACGGTTCTATTGAAAAAATGGAAGTAGGTTCTGTAGGTGATATTATTCAACGTGGTGGGACCAAACTATATTCCGCTCGATGTGAAGAATTTAAAACAGAAGAGGGTCAGCAAAAAGGAATTGAACAGTTAAGAAAACATGAAATCGAAGGATTAATCGTTATCGGTGGAGACGGTAGTTTCATGGGAGCCAAGAAGTTGACTGAAAAAGGGTACCCATGTATTGGTGTGCCTGGAACTATTGATAATGATATCCCTGGAACCGATTTTACTATTGGTTTTGATACTGCTTTAAATACTATTATTGATGCCATTGATAAGATTCGTGATACAGCTACTTCTCATGAGCGTACGTATGTAATAGAGGTTATGGGTCGCAATGCGGGAGACCTAGCTTTATGGTCAGGTCTTGCGGATGGTGCAGAGAGTGTTATTGTGCCTGAAATGGACGATGAGTTCGCCGAAGTAATAGAACGATTGAAGAGAGGTCATGATCGTGGCAAAAAGCATAGTATCATTATTGTTGCTGAAGGCGCTGGTAGCGGTGTAGACTTTAGTAAGAGAGTCGAACAAGCAACGGACCTTGAAACGCGAGTGACTGTTCTTGGACATACTCAACGTGGAGGTTCTCCTACGGCATCGGATCGTGTATTAGCAAGCCGACTAGGTGCCTATGCCGTTGATCTTTTAATTGAGGGCAAAGCTGGATGTATGGTAGGCATAGAAAATAATCAGCTTGTAAATCATGATATTCTAGAAGTCTTAAATCGAAAGCATTCAGTAGACATGGATTTGTATCGATTATCCAAAGAACTTTCCATATAGTTATATGACTGTAAATAATGGTTTTAGAGGAGGAAATAAATATGATCAGAAAGACTAAGATTGTAAGTACGATAGGACCAGCTTCAGAATCCGTAGAGACCCTAACACATTTAATAAAAGCTGGTATGAATGTAGCACGATTGAACTTTTCACATGGTGATTTTGCGGAGCATGGAGCGCGTATTAAAAATATTCGTGAAGCTGCATCAGCAACTGGAGAAACGATAGCTATATTGCTCGATACAAAAGGTCCAGAAATTCGGACCGGTTCTCTTAAAGATGGAGAAGCTTATTTAGAAAAGGGCAACACAGTTTATGTAACGATGGAAGACATCCTTGGGGATGCTGATCGTTTTTCAGTTTCTTTTCCAGGTCTAATTGATGACGTCCACCCTGGTTCTAAAATCCTACTTGATGATGGGTTAGTAGAATTACAGGTAGAAGAGATTTTAAAAGAAAAAAATGAGATAAAGACTACGGTTCTAAATAATGGTATTTTGAAAAATAAGAAAGGCGTAAATGTTCCAAATGTTAGTGTTAACCTTCCGGGTATAACCGAAAAGGACGCAAAAGATATCGAATTTGGCATTGAACAAGATGTTGACTTCATTGCTGCTTCATTTGTACGACGTGCTTCGGATGTTTTAGAAATTAAGGAGTTACTCGAGAATCATCGTGCAGGCCATATTCAAATCATTCCTAAAATTGAGAACCAAGAAGGTGTCGATAATATTGATGAAATTCTTGAAGTGAGCGATGGGCTAATGGTAGCACGTGGAGACCTTGGTGTAGAGATTCCTCCTGAAGATGTACCGCTTGTTCAAAAAGCATTGATTCATAAATGTAACAAAGTTGGAAAGCCGGTAATTACAGCAACACAGATGCTTGATTCTATGCAACGTAATCCTAGACCAACACGTGCAGAAGCATCCGACGTAGCTAATGCGATTTTTGATGGTACAGATGCAATTATGTTATCTGGAGAAACGGCAGCAGGGGATTATCCAAAAGAGTCTGTTCAAACAATGAGTAATATTGCATTAAAAACAGAAACTGGACTAAATTATCAAGCGATCTTAAGTGAGCGTTCCAAGCATAGCGATATGACAATAACGGATGGGATCAGTCAATCTGTAACACACACGGCGATTAATTTAGCGGTTAATGCAGTGATTACACCTACACAGAGTGGTCATACAGCTCGAATGATATCAAAATATCGTCCGCAAGCACCAATTGTAGCTATTACATCTAGCGAGCGTGTGAACCGTAAATTATCACTCGTTTGGGGAGTATATGCCGTTATGGGACCTCAATCGCAGACTACCGATGATATGTTAGATGTAGCTATCGATCGTGGTTTAGCTTCTGGGATTGTTTCTCGTGGAGATCGAGTGATAATTACGGGTGGAGTGCCTGTAAATGAAAGTGGTACAACGAATCTTATGAAAGTACATGTAATAGGAGATGTACTTTTAAAAGGCCAAGGTGTTGGTCGGAAAAGTTCTTATGGACGTGCGATCGTAGCTGAAACAGCGGAGGATGCGATCGAGCGTGTAGAGGAAGGAAATATTTTAGTTACTCTTGGCACGGAACGTGATATGATGCCTGCAATTGAAAAGGCATCAGGAATTATTACCCAAGAGGGTGGATTAACATCTCATGCTGCAGTCGTTGGGTTAAGCTTAGGTATACCTGTTATCGTTGGTGTTGAGGATGCACTTACAAAGATTGATGATGGTATGGATATAACTATGGATAGTACACGTGGTGACATTTATGAAGGACATGCTAGTGTGCTATAATATAAAGTGAAATGAAGGCAGAGACTAAATCTCTGTCTTTTGCTTTGGTCTCTACTGTCTTTTAAAGTATAATAGAAGAAATGAAGTAGAAAGGAAGATCTTATGTTTCGCTGGTTATTGCTTTTAATTTTAATAGTACCAGCTTTAGAAATTGGATTACTGATATGGGCGGGAAATCTAATCGGTCCATGGTGGGTGATTTTACTCATCATTTCAACAGGTGTTCTCGGGGCTTGGCTAGCTAAGCAACAAGGTTTAGAGACCATCCATAATGTACAAAACTCAATGTCCCATCAGCAACTTCCTGGTGATGCACTTATAGATGGTGCCTGCATATTAGTAGGTGGAGCTGTATTGTTGACTCCAGGTTTTATAACGGATGCTATTGGATTTATGTTACTAATACCATCAACTAGAAAACCCTTGAAGCGAGTGATCCGTAAAGTTATTGAAAAAATGATGAATCGAAATACGATTACTATTTATCGAAGGTAGATTGGAAGCATATTGAAAAAATATTTCTTGAAAGTAGTAGAAGTGCAGCATGGTATCATCTGCACTTTTACTTTACCTGACTTTGGAACGCTTACATGCTTGGTTTACCTATAATAAATCTCCATAACTGAAAAGCCACACCAGAAGAATGCAAAGCTTTTATGAAAGCAATAATTGCTGGTGTAATTAAGATGGTTAACGCTCCCCATAGTTGGAACCCTAGGAACAAACCGATTAAAAGTAATAGGGGGGGAACTCCGAAGTGTGAAGCTAATATTTTCGGTTCAAAAACCTGTCTAGTCACTATAATGATCATATAAAGAGAAGTAAGTTGGATAGTCATAGGAAATTGATCGGTTATGAATGAATAGAAAATCCAAGGTACAAAAATAATCCCCGTTCCAATATAAGGAATAAAATCCACTAAACCTGCAACCAAGGCAAGGGTTAAAGGATGAGGGACTTGGAAAATGATTAACCCTATGTACACAATTCCTATTGTAATAAACATGAGAATGAATTGTGCTTTAAATAATTGTTTTATCGTATTTTTAAAATTTAGAGCAATGCGTTGAAAAGGGGAGCGAACGTTTTTAGAAATTGTATTATGGAGATAATTAGAAATTGTTTCCCAATCTTTACTGATAAAAAAAGTAGCAATGACAACGATACCGCATGCCATCAGAAGACCTGGCAAGCTTGCCAGCCCCCCACTAAACATTTGTAGAAAAGAGTGTAAGTACTCAATACCCAATTGGATCGCGCTTTGCTTCAATTCTTCTATATATTTATAAAATGACTCTTCCCAGGTAGGGTTCATAGAGCCAACCCATCGATTCACATAAGTTGAAGAGAAATCCATCCAAGTGATGAATTGGTCATGAATGACATTGATTGTTTGTACATAATCGGTAAAATCGCGATTTGAAAGGTTCTGAATCATATATACAATTTTTGTAATGAAAAAGATAGTTAGACTTATGAATATAGAAGAGATCAGACCTATCATGATAAGTATCGATAAGAACTTGGGAATCCGTAATTTATTGTGGAGCAAGTGAATAAATGGTTTTAGAAACCATGATAAGAGCCATGCCAACACAAATGGGAATAAAAATTTCCAAGTCATATATAGCAGAAGGATAATAATTATCCCACTAAGTAAGACTAAAAAGAAGCGTTGTATTTGTCGGAGGTTGAACTTGTCCATTTTACAGGCTCCTTTAATAGAATTTTAGGAAGAATTGCTATAAAATGTTGAGAATTAACCGGTTTCAATTCACATTCAAGTCAGAATCCTTTATAATTATCCGTGGGGAAGAAAAAGGATCAGTTTATAAACGATTAGTAAAGCGTTTTCTCGGACCAGGAGGGAATGTAGCATTATTTCAAAAGGAGAGATCTTATGGCATCAACTAAAGGTTTAGAAGGAATTACAGCTACAGAATCAACAATTAGTTCGATCATTGATGATAAACTGACATACGTTGGTTATGATATTGATGATTTGGCTAATCACTCTAGTTTTGAAGAAGTGGTTTACTTACTATGGAATCAAAAGCTACCGAATCAAAACGAATTGAAAAATTTTACATCAGAACTAACTGAAAGCATGAAACTTCCTAAAGAAATTATTGATCACCTAAAATCATATGACTTATCAACGGTTCACCCGATGGCTGCTTTAAGAACCGCTGTTTCAATGCTTGCGTTATTTGATTCTGAGGCGGATGAAATGGAAGAGGAAGCGAATAAACGAAAAGCTATACGCCTTCAAGCTAAGATCCCTACAATTGTCACGGCTTTTTCTCGTATACGTAAAGGGCTTGAACCTGTATCTCCCAAAAAGAATTTAAGCTTCGCAGCAAACTTCTTATATATGCTCAATGATAAAGAGCCAGAAGATGTTGAAGAGGAAGCAATAAATAAGGCACTTGTTTTACATGCTGACCACGAATTGAATGCTTCTACATTTACTGCTCGCGTATGTGTAGCTACACTTTCTGATGTTTACTCTGGTGTAACAGCTGCAATTGGTGCTTTAAAAGGGCCGTTGCATGGTGGAGCAAATGAACGTGTGATGGCACTTCTAACAGAGGTTGGTTCTGTAGAGAATGCGATCCCTGCTATTGAGAAAAAGTTAGAAAACAAAGAAAAGATTATGGGAATGGGACACCGAGTTTATCAAAGTGGTGACCCTCGTGCGAAGCATCTAAAAGAAATGTCTCGTGAGTTAACCGAGCTTACAGGTCATTCAAAGTATTATGAAATGTCTATTAAAATTGAGGATTATATTAAAGAAAATAAAGGTTTACCTGCAAACGTAGATTTTTATTCCGCTTCTGTTTATCATAGTCTTGGAATTGATCACGACCTTTTCACACCAATCTTCGCAGTGAGTCGTGTATCTGGATGGTTAGCACACATATTAGAACAATATGCAGACAACCGTCTCATTCGTCCTCGTGCTGAATATGTTGGACCTAAAGGGCAAACGTATACAGCTATAGAGAATCGATAGTCAAGCTGTTTTAATCGATATTGAATTAAACTTTTTATTGTGATTAATTTAACGTATGATGTAAATGGGCGTTTTATCCCTAACCAATCTAGTAATAATTTTAGGAGGATTTACTTTGACACAATCTCAGAAAATTTCAGTAGAACAAAATGGTGAATTAAATGTACCTAACCGACCGATCATTCCTTATATTGAGGGTGACGGAATTGGCCCTGATATTTGGGCTGCTGCAAGCCGTGTAATTGAAGCTGCTGTTGATAAAGCTTATAACAGCGAAAAATCAATAGAATGGAAAGAAGTACTTGCTGGCCAAAAATCTTATGATAAAACTGGAGAATGGCTACCAGCAGAAACTCTAGATACGATTCGTGATTATAAAATCGCGATTAAAGGACCGTTAACAACTCCAATTGGTGGAGGAATTCGTTCTTTAAACGTAGCGCTTAGACAAGAACTTGACTTATTTACATGCCTGCGCCCGGTTCGTTACTTTGAAGGTGTACCATCACCGGTAAAGCGTCCAGAGGATACAGACATGGCAATCTTTCGCGAGAATACGGAAGATATATATGCCGGTATTGAATGGCAACAAGGTACGCCAGAAGTTAAGAAAGTAATTGACTTCCTTCAGGATGAAATGGGTGTACATAACATTCGCTTTCCTGAAACTTCTGGAATCGGTATCAAACCAGTTTCTGAAGAAGGGACAAAGCGTTTAGTACGTTCAGCAATTGATTATGCACTTAACGAAAATCGTAAAAATGTGACCCTTGTTCATAAAGGTAACATTATGAAATACACTGAAGGATCCTTTAAAACATGGGGTTATGAAGTTGCTGAAGAGGAATACGGTGATAAAGTATTCACATGGGCTGAATATGATCGCATTGTTGAAAAAGAAGGTAAAGATGCTGCAAATGCTGCTCAGGATAAAGCAGAAGCTGAAGGTAAGATGATCGTAAAAGATGCAATTGCTGATATCTTCCTGCAACAAATCCTAACTCGTCCTAAAGAGTTTGATGTGGTAGCTACCATGAACTTAAATGGTGACTATATTTCTGACGCACTTGCTGCACAAGTAGGTGGAATTGGTATTGCTCCAGGAGCGAACATTAACTATGAAACAGGACATGCCATTTTTGAAGCTACACACGGAACAGCACCTAAATACGCTGGGCAGGATAAAGTAAATCCATCTTCCGTTATTTTATCCGGTGTTCTTATGCTTGAACACTTAGGTTGGAGAGAAGCTGCAGAGCTTATTTCTCAATCAATGGATAAAACAATTGGCAGCAAAGTGGTTACTTATGACTTTGCTCGTATGATGGAAGGTGCTACTGAAGTTAAATGTTCTGAATTTGGCGACGCTCTTATCAAAAATATGGGCTAAGGAAGGGGAACTATATATGGCTATTCGTAGAAATAAAATTTCTGTAATTGGAAGTGGTTTCACTGGTGCAACAACTGCACTTATGGTTGCTCAAAAAGAACTGGGAGATGTTGTTTTAGTAGATGTTCCAGATATGGAAGATCCAACTAAAGGGAAAGCACTAGATATGCTTGAAGCAAGTCCAGTACAAGGATTTGATGCAAAAATTACAGGAACAGCCAACTACGAAGATACAAAAGGTTCAGATCTTGTTATCATTACGGCAGGAATTGCTCGTAAGCCAGGCATGAGTCGTGACGACCTTGTGAATACAAATTCTAAAATTATGAAAAGTGTAACAAAAGAAATCGTTAAGTACTCTCCGGATTGCTACATTGTTGTACTAACAAACCCGGTAGATGCTATGACGTATTCAGTATTCCAAGAAGCTGGTCTTCCGAAAAATCGCGTCATCGGTCAATCTGGGGTATTAGATACCGCTAGATTCCGTACATTTGTAGCCGAAGAACTTAATGTATCTGTTAAAGATGTGACTGGATTTGTACTTGGTGGTCATGGGGATGATATGGTTCCACTTGTACGTTATTCTTTTGCGGGCGGAATTCCGCTTGAAAAGCTAATATCAAAAGAACGTTTAGATGAAATTGTACAACGTACTCGCACAGGGGGCGGAGAAATTGTCGGTCTATTAGGAAATGGCAGTGCTTATTACGCACCAGCTGCTTCCATCACACAGATGGCGGAAGCAATACTAAAAGATCAACGTCGTGTACTTCCTGCTATTGCTTATTTAGAAGGTGAGTACGGCTATGAAGGAATTTATCTAGGGGTACCAACAATCCTAGGTGGAGACGGTATTGAAGAAATTATTGAACTGGATTTAACAGAAGAAGAGAAAAAACAGTTAGATAAATCAGCAGAATCTGTTAAGAATGTTCTAGATGTATTAAATTAAAACAAAAAGGATTCGAGGTCTTATCCTCGAATCCTTTTTTAAACAGGGATTGAAAACGCTTTCCGTGAAGGGTGATCTTATGTTAGGCAAAAAAAGAAAATTAGGTAAAAAAATTCATGAATTAAAAGTAGGTGATTCATTTACATCTTCTTCAGTAATAGAAGATCGGGACTTATTAATGTACCTGGGCTTAACAGATGATGCAAATCCTTTATACATTCAACATGACTATGCGTCAGAGACACCGTTTAAACGACCGATTGTTCCAACAATTATGATTGTTGGTAAGATTTCATCAATGATTTCTATGGATCTCCCTGGGCCCGGAAGTCATATTATAAAACAAGAGTTGGCTTATCCAAAACCGGTATATCATTATAACGAGATTAAAATTACACTTGAAATAGCTTCCGTTTACAAAAAGGAGCATTATGTTGATCTAACGGTGGTTGGATATGATGAAGAAGGAGACGAGGTTGTGACTGGAAAGTTATCTGTTCACCCTCCTTATGAACCTAAATCGATGAATGCAAGTTCGCTTGAGAATTTTTATTAATACTATGAATAGCGGATGGTCTCATACTAACCGGTTTAGTTTAGGGAGAGAAAATTGCTAATATAAAGTAAACAAATTAGTATTGATTTTCAACGAGAAATTAGCATAAATAGCAAAAAAACGTTCAGAAATCATCTAAATAGTTCGGTTTTGGAGTACAAAAACATATGTAGAGGGAAAAATAGCAACAGAATTATCGAACCAATTAACATACTAAATAACATTACAATTGGTAAAGAAAAACGCTTGGACATTTTAATATCCAAGCGTTTTTCTTTATATTTTCTTCTTCAACTAAAGTATCCTTTACTTGAAGAGTCAGCTTCGAGAGATGTTGTTTCCATTATGGTTGAAAGCGTTTGGAAGTCCGGGAAATCACTCGCTTTCCATGGGCATGTGGCGAGCTTCCTCGGGCTATCGCCGATCATGTTCATCCCAGCTCTTACGCCTTATAAGGACGAAGGCTACATCTAGTTCATCAATCCTATCAGGCGTTATCCAGCTCCAGCGCCTAGCGGCTAGTGAAACTTCCCTCGCTTCTGTACGATAAGTCAACATCGAATCACGATGTTCTTCGTGTTTCCTTTATCTCCGACAGCTCAGTCCAGTCCATACGCCGCTGACCAAGGCGCCTCCGCTTTTAAAGGTGGAGTCTCGCGATTTCCCGGACCTCCTTGCCATTGTGAGGCAGACGGAAACCTCAGTAATTGGTTCTTCAAATTGTAGGCTATTCATAGATGGGAGTTTGCAACTGCACACTTGTTCCATATGGTGTAGCGAACACAGAAGACGACTCATGGCAGTAGGGCCGTTCATTAAAAGCAAAGGATGGGTGGCTAGGAAACGGGGGGATTCCCAAGCCCCCCATTCGATGTGTGAGAAACGAATCCCTTTCCCAGAAGGACTATCTACCACTATCAGTGTTCTATTGCAATGAACCTCTCTATATCAAGGATTTTAATAGGATAGCCCGCTAACAAGATTTGCATGCAAACTTAGGAATGGCTGCCTTTTCTTGAAGTGGTATCGAGACACTTATAAGGCAAAGGGGCGGAGGGAAAGCGAGCCGTTTCCCGCAGCCCCTACATTCACACAAACATCTCGAATTCAAGTCTTCAACAATACGGCTTCGTTAGTTTAATTGTAATCGTCCACAATTTCTCTATATATTTTAACATAAATCCCAATATTCCTTTTGCCATATAGCATGGGGGAGACGTTTCCCGTTACCCTTCCTCTGTCTTTACTAACGGAACCATTTTTTAAACTCTTTATCCAACAAGACTGCTCGATTATCGAATAAACTTCTTCCTGAATTCGGCAACTATCACCATGAACGTTTAACATAGTCTTATTTTTAAAATGTTATTTTTCTGTAAAAATTGTAAAGAGACGTGCTAATCTGTAAACTTCGATGTATGATGAAAATATACATAAAAGTTCATTGAGGGAGGATTATCGTGAAACAGAGAATTTTGATAGTAGATGATGAAGAATCAATAGTAACCTTGTTAAAATATAATATTGACCAAGCTGGATTCGATAGTGATGTGGCTTATACTGGAAGTTCAGCATTAGAGAAAGCTTCTACTACGACTTATGACTTGATCGTATTAGATGTTATGCTTCCTGAAATAGATGGGATGGAAGTTTGTAAACAATTACGTCAAAAGCAGGTGCAAACTCCAATCTTAATGTTAACTGCTAAAGATGATGAATTTGATAAGGTTCTTGGTTTAGAACTTGGAGCAGATGATTACTTAACGAAGCCATTTAGCCCGAGAGAAGTGATTGCAAGAATTAAGGCTATCCTCAGGCGTCTCGTTCGAGAACCCGCAGAAGAAACCATGCAAAAGATACAAGTAGCTGATTTAATTATTTATCCTGAACAGTACGAAGCCACAATCAAAGGTGAAGCACTAACCTTTACCCCTAAGGAGTTTGAGTTGCTTTACTATTTAGGGCGAAATATTGGACGTGTTCTATCGAGAGATCAATTACTTAGCAAAGTGTGGAATTATGATTTCGCAGGAGATACCCGTATCGTTGATGTGCATGTAAGCCATTTAAGAGAGAAAATTGAACCTGATACAAAAAAACCTGTATACATTAAAACGATTCGTGGACTTGGTTACAAAATGGAGGTTCCAAAGTAAATGTGGTCTAACACGAGACCTTTATTAACTTACACGGTATTGGTTGTTATCGTAATGGTTAGTTTGGGAATTTTATTAGCTCAATTAACACGAGGTTATTTTATTAATATTTTTGAAGAAAGGATTTCTATAGAAAGTGAGTATTTTGTGACGTCTATAGAAAACTTTTTGAAAGAAGATGATGTGACGAAGGAGTCTCTTAATGAATATAGTGAGGAATTAAATACGAGTATGATATTTCTTTCGGAAAATTTCGAAGTTATTATTGATACGGTAGGGGCGACTGAGCAGTTTTCCGATGAAGATAAACAGATGATTATTAACGTTGTCCGTAATAACGACCGCGAAATGGGTGAAGGGAAATTGTTAGATAATGTGTTCTATTATCCTACCTCCCAAACGATAGGCGATATTTCTGGAACACTTGTGCTTATCTCACCTGTAGAGTCTTTGTCAAATATAACAAAAAATATATGGTTAATTATTGGATTGACCTTATTACTAGGTCTTGTTGCTATTTTTCTTATAGGCTTTAATGTATTTTCTAAGTACATACGCCCGATCCGTTCAGCTTCAGAAGTAGCTAATGAATTGGCGATGGGAAACTACAAAGCTCGTACTTATGAAAGTCATTTTGGAGAGGCTGGTCAATTAAGTCAATCCATTAATATTCTAGCTAGAAACCTTCAAGAAATGACAAGTTCTAAAGGAATGCAGGAGAATCAGCTAGAAGCTGTAATTAATAATATGGGAAGCGGACTTATCCTTATTGATGAAAAAGGTTATATTCTTCTTGTGAATCGGGCTTTCTTAGATAGTTTTGGTGGGGAAAAGCTGGAGTATGTCGGATACCTTTATCATGATGCAATCCCTTATACTGTCATTCATGAGACGATCCAAAGCATTTATTTGTTTGAAGAAACGATAACTGAAGACTTTGTCATGCCAGTTCATATAGATCAAAAACATTTAGAGGTTACTGGCGCTCCTATTTTTAGTGAAGGTAATAAGTGGAAAGGGATTGTTCTCGTTTTCCATGACATTACAAATATGAAGAAGCTAGAGCAAATGCGGAAAGATTTTGTAGCGAATGTGTCCCATGAATTAAAGACTCCGGTTACATCGATTCGGGGATTTTCTGAAACGCTGCTGGATGGAGCCATGAAAGATGAAGCTATGCTTGAACAATTTCTTCAAATTATTTTAAAAGAAAGTGGAAGACTCCAATCACTTATTTTAGATTTATTAGAGTTATCGAAGGTAGAAAGAGAGGACTTTCACTTAGCGGTTGAGAGCATAAACATCCAACAGTTGTTGGATGATCTTTTACCGATCGTCGAGCATCAGGTAAAAGAAAAAAATATATCGATGCATAGTCATATTCAAGGTGAAACGATTGTGGAAGGAGATTCGAGCCGCCTAAAGCAAGTATTCATTAACTTAATAACCAACGCTGTGCATTATACTGGAGAAAATGGGTTAATTGATTTGACATTTGAGGATTATCATGACCATGTCATCATAAGTATTCAAGATAATGGGGTCGGGATACCTGAAGAGGAAATTCCACGTATCTTTGAACGGTTTTATAGAGTAGATAAGGCGAGAAGTCGTAATTCAGGTGGAACGGGGCTTGGGTTAGCTATTGTTAAACATATTATTGAAGCACACCATGGATCTATCCAAGTTGAAAGTGATGTTGACGTAGGGACAATCTTTCATGTCAAACTTTTTAAAAAGTTTACAAAGGATTAATAAAAATATAAAAATTTAATAACGTTTCATTGTTATGCTATTTTTGAAACCCTTTCATCCAAGGTGTTTTCTCTTTTGGGCAGAAGCTTCCCTCGCTTCTGCTCTTTTTTGTAGATTTTTTCTTCTTTTATTGGAACATGGTAGAATAAAGGCAGTTAAGTTTTAAAGAGGAGCTGAAAAAATGGCTGAAAAAGTAGTTTTAATAGATGGAAATAGTATTGCTTATCGAGCGTTCTTTGCTTTGCCTTTATTAAATAACGATAAAGGGGTTTATACCAATGCGGTCTATGGTTTTACTACAATGTTATTGAAAATATTGGAGGAAGATAATCCTGATCGATTACTTGTAGCGTTTGATGCAGGAAAGACAACTTTCCGTCATGAAACTTATTCCGAATACAAAGGAGGGAGACAAAAGACTCCCTCTGAACTTTCGGAACAATTCCCTATCTTAAAGGAATTGCTTGATGCATTTGGGATTACGTATTATCAGCTAGATCAATTTGAAGCAGATGATATTATTGGTACCCTAGCCACTCAAGCTGAAAGCGAGAATTTTGATGTGAAAGTTATTTCTGGAGACAAAGATTTGCTTCAGCTAGTTTCAGATCGAATCAAAGTTAGCCTTACCAAAAAAGGAATTACAAATGTGGATACATATGATCCTTCATTTATGGAAGAGAAGATGGGCGTACGACCGGATCAGATTATTGATTTAAAAGCCCTTATGGGAGATAGCTCTGATAACATTCCAGGTGTTCCGGGAGTTGGTGAGAAAACTGCGGTTAAATTACTGAATCAATTTGATAAGTTAGATTGTGTCTATGAAAGCCTTTCTGAAGTAAGTGGCAAAAAACTTAAAGAAAAGTTAGAAACTAATAAAGAAGATGCCTTCATGAGCAAACAGCTTGTTACAATTGAGCGAGCAGCTCCTATTCAAATCGGGTTAAATGATATTCTTTATAAAGGGTATGAGAGTCAAAAAGTTGCGGCGATTTTCAGAGACCTGGGCTTTCAATCATTAATTAATAGAGTATCCTCTGATCAAGAAGGTTCAGATGAAAATTCTACACCTGAAGAGTGGGACGCGATTAATGTGGAAGTCATTCATGAAGTCAACAAAGATATGTTTACTGGTGAAGAAGCGGTCGTTGTAGAAATGCTGCACGAAAACTATCATCTGTCGCCAATTGTGGGGATTTCGATTGTGAATGCTGATCATCATTTTTTTATAACGATTGAGGATGCTGAAAAATCAATCGTATTTAAGGAATGGGCAGAAGATCCATCGATGCAGAAATGGGTATTTGATGCTAAGCGAACGTTAGTAGCATTAAAGCGTCATGAAATCTTGATAAAGGGAATATCATTTGACCTGTTGTTAGCCTCTTACTTAATTAATACATCTGAAAACAATCACGATGTACCTTCGATTAGTCACAGGATGAATGAGAGAGCGGTTCAATATGACGAGGAAATTTATGGCAAAGGTGCTAAGTTAAAGGTCCCTGAGTCTGAAAAAGTGCTGCATGAGCATGTTGCTAGAAAAGCATTGGTTCTTTATCATTTAAAGGAACCGATGGAGAATCAATTAAAAGATAATGAACAGTTTAAATTATATCAGGAATTAGAAATGCCTTTAGCTTTAATTTTAGGAGAAATGGAACATCGTGGAGTACAGGTTGATATTGATCGTTTAGAAAATATGGGCAGTGAGTTAGAGGGTAGATTAGCGGAAATCAAATCCGAAATTTTTGAGCTTGCTGGAGAAGAATTTAATCTAAACTCCCCTAAACAACTAGGACCGATATTGTTTGAAAAACTTGAACTTCCGGTCATTAAAAAAACGAAGACAGGTTATTCAACATCTGCAGACGTATTAGAGCAGATACAAGACCAACATGAGATCATTGCTAAAATATTACTTTATCGTCAGCTTGGTAAACTTCAATCAACGTATATAGAGGGCTTATTAAAAGTAGCTAATAAGAATACAAGTAAGATCCATACCCGTTTTAATCAGGCACTAACACAAACGGGACGCTTGAGTTCAATAGAGCCTAACCTGCAAAACATTCCAATCCGTTTAGAAGAAGGGAGAAAGATTCGAGAGGCTTTTATTCCATCGAAGAAAGATTGGGTAATGTTTGCTAGTGACTATTCACAAATTGAACTTCGAGTACTTGCTCATATTGCACAGGATGAAAAATTAATGAATGCATTTAAAGAAGGTAAGGATATCCACACTCAGACAGCAAGCGAAGTTTTTGATGTTGCAGGGAGTGAGGTAACTTCTGAGATGCGTAGACATGCAAAGGCTGTAAACTTTGGTATTGTATACGGAATTAGTGATTTTGGATTGTCCCAGAGCCTTGGAATTTCAAGAAAAGAAGCTAAACAATTTATTGAGAAATATTTGGACAGCTATCCAGGTGTTAAAACTTATATGGAGGAATCTGTTCGTGAAGCTAAAAGACTTGGCTATGTAACGACGTTTATGAATCGTAGAAGGTATTTGCCTGAGATTACAAGCCGTAACTTTAACCAACGAAGTTTTGCAGAGAGGACAGCAATGAACACTCCTATTCAAGGAAGCGCGGCTGATATTATTAAACAAGCAATGATTGATTTAGATCATCGGTTGAAAGAAGAAAATTTAGAAGCACGTATGCTCCTTCAGGTTCATGATGAATTAATTTTAGAAGCTCCAAAAGAAGAAATTGATCAATTAAAAGAGGTCGTTTCAGAAGTTATGGAGCAGACGGTTGAGTTGGATGTACCGTTAGAAGTGGACTATTCTTATGGACCAACTTGGTACGATGCAAAGTGAGTGAGGAGAAGTAAGTATGCCTGAATTACCGGAAGTAGAGACTGTAAGGCAAACGTTAAAACAATTGATTATCAATAAAGAAGTTCAAGAAGTTTCGATTTATTGGAATAATATTATTAAACAGCCGAGAGATCCCGATGACTTTCGAGCATGGGTTCAAGGACAGACTATTCGGGACATTAATCGAAAAGGAAAGTTTCTTATATTTGAAATGGATCACATCGATATGGTTTCCCATCTTCGGATGGAGGGGAAGTTTGGCGTGTACGATTCATCGGTTCCTAAGCCTAAACATACCCATGTCATCTTTCACTTTACTGATGGCTCAGAATTACGCTATGATGATGTGCGTAAATTTGGAACGATGCATTTATTCGAGAAGGGTCATCAATGGCAAAATAAACCATTGAATCAACTAGGACCTGATCCCTTTGATCCTGATTTCACAGCCAACTATTTTTATCGAGCCTTACAAAAGACCTCGCGCAATATTAAAGCTGTACTGCTTGATCAAAGCGTAGTAGCTGGGTTAGGAAATATTTATGTTGATGAAGCCTTGTATCGTGCTAGGATTCATCCGGAGAGAATAGCTAATCAACTTACTTTTGAAGAAGCGCGCGGAGTTCGTGATGCTAGTACGGAAACCATTATTGAAGCAGTTAAGCAAGGTGGTACAACCATTCGATCTTACTTAAATGGTCAAGGTGAAATGGGGATGTTTCAACAGCAACTTCGAGTTTATGGAAAAGAGGGGACAGATTGTCATGGATGCGGTAATGCGATTCTTAAATTAAAAGTCAGTGGTCGAGGAACTCATGTATGTCCTAACTGCCAGCAGTAACACATAATGGTTATTTGCCCATATACTATCTCACATTGAAAATTTCAGAGGTGAGTTAGATGGGGACCATACTATTTACGCTATTATTTGTAATTGCTGTTAGCATGGATAGCTTTGGTATTGGTTGTATGATCGGATTGAAGCAGATACATTTGTCATTAAAAGGAATTTTCGGGATTGCGATTTTATCGGGGTTGTGTTTTTTAGGCTCGGCTAGTATTGGTTACATTCTACTGCCATTTGTAGAAGCTGAACTTTTTGAAAGGATTGGTGCATTGGCTTTTATTGGTTTAGGTCTCTTTTTTATATGGTCAAACACAAGACATCCTGTTCAAGATGACTCTGATCCCATATGGATGCAACCAACACGTGTATTACAATCTCCCGAAGCGGCAGATGTGGACCATTCAGGTGGCATTAAGGGAAAAGAGGTCTTGCTTCTAGGAATTGCTCTTTCTCTTGATACTATAGGAGCAGGTATAAGTGGGGTATTTATAGGGATTCCTCCATTTTATACAGCAGGCCTTATTGTACTTATGACCAGTCTTATGCTTTATGGAGGACTGAAAAGTGGAGCGAAGTTAAGTAAGCAGGTTGACTACTTCTCAGCATTACCCGGGCTCTTACTTATCATCATAGGACTAATCAAACTTTTATAAGAAGGGATGAATAGGATGGGAGTAGTTATCGGACTTACAGGGAGTATTGCTACTGGTAAAAGTACAATATCCCAAATGTTTCAATCGTTCGACATTCCTGTAGTAGATGCAGACATTATTTCAAGAGAAGTCGTTGAGATTGGAAAGCCTGCCTATCATCAAATTGTTGAATGTTTTGGGGAAGAGATTTTGAATGAGGATCGTACATTGAATCGAAAAAGGTTAGGGCAAGTTATTTTTAAAGATCCAAAAAAACGTAAATATTTAAATGATATTGTCCATCCCCAAGTACGAATAGAGATACTTCGGCAAAGGGACGAGTATGTAAAGCGAGGCGTGAAGGCAGTTGTTCTAGATATCCCCTTGCTGTTTGAAAGTCAACTCGCTCACTATGTTGACCGGACTTTAGTCGTTTATGTTGACGAAGAAACTCAATTAAAAAGGCTTAAGAACCGTGATGAATCATCGGAAGAAGAAGCGCGTGATCGTATACAAGCACAAATTACAATTAGTAAAAAAGCAAAAATGGCTGATGAAATCATTGATAATACAGGGACAGTTAAAGAAAGCTTTCAACAATTACAACAGATACTGGTTAATTGGCATGTCCTAAATGAACCTGATTGAGTGAACACTCTGTCAGGTTTTTATTTTTCAAAATAAATGCTAAACAAACTCACACAAACGCTTTCAATGTGTTATACTATTTTTGAAAAAATAATTTAAAGTATAACACATACGGGAGGCCTGGCTTTATGGAGAAAACAAGAGTAGCAATTAACGGTATGGGGAGAATTGGGAGAATGGTCTTCAGAAAAGCAGTCTTAGATGATTCGATTGAGCTTGTAGCTATTAATGCGAGTTATCCCGCAGAAACAATTTCTCATATGTTAAAGTATGATAGTATCCATGGACGTTTTGATGGTGAAATTGAGGCAACTGCTAATGGAATCTTAATAAATGGAGATAAAATACAATTATGCTCTGAGAGGGATCCTTTACAACTTCCTTGGAATGAGTTGAATATTGATATTGTAATTGAAGCTACTGGTAAATTTAGGACACAAGAAGAAGCATCTCTTCATCTACAATCTGGTGCTAAAAAAGTTATCATAACTGCTCCGGGTAAATCTGTAGATGCAACGATTGTCATGGGAGTCAACGAAGAGGTTTACGATCCAAATGAACATGATGTGATTTCCAATGCGTCATGTACTACGAATTGCCTAGCACCAGTAGTGAAAGTGTTAGAAGATCAGTTTGGTATAGAAAATGGACTTATGACGACCGTTCATGCTTTTACAAACGATCAAAAGAATTTAGATAACCCTCATAAAGACTTACGCCGAGCAAGAGGGTGTACACAATCGATTATCCCGACTTCTACAGGAGCTGCTAGAGCACTTGGGGAAGTTATACCTTCTTTACACGGAAAGCTAAATGGGGT
Source organism: Halobacillus seohaensis (assembly GCF_042663045.1). Classification (NCBI taxonomy): domain Bacteria; kingdom Bacillati; phylum Bacillota; class Bacilli; order Caryophanales; family Bacillaceae; genus Halobacillus; species Halobacillus seohaensis. The sequence continues at coordinate 104,883 of NZ_JBHSZV010000014.1, forward strand.
TGCTCTAAGAGTGCCTACGCCAAATGTATCACTAGTCGATTTAGTAGTGGATTTAAAGACGGCTGTTACAGAAAAAGAAGTAAATGAAGCTTTTTGGAATAATAGTAAAGAGAGAATGAAGGGGATTCTTGAGTATAATGAGGAGCCGTTAGTGTCTATTGATTATACGACTTCACCCGCTTCCGCAATTATTGATGGTTTATCTACGCAAGTTATGGGGGAAAGAAAAGTGAAAGTTTTAGCTTGGTACGACAATGAGTGGGGGTACTCTTGCCGGGTAGTTGACTTGGCGAAGCATGTTGGAAATTTATTGAAAAATGAAAAAGCGGCAAAGGTATCTTAAATATTAGCCGATTTTTTCATTGTATTTTATAATAGAAAGTATCCATCCTTTTAAACTTGAAATGTTTCTTGCAAAAATGGGATAAACCGTATATACTTTTTTTGACCTTCTGAATTCTGTTCATTTCATGTCTGCTCAAAGGGTTAGGACCTCTCAGGACTAACTTTCCCCCGTGGTAGTACATGTCTGTATATTTAGAAGAGACATTAGTCACTGTACAAAAGGGGGATCCTTTAAAATGGATACAATGGGAAGACATGTAATAGCTGAATTGTGGGATTGTAATGAGGATAAACTAAATGATATGAATTATATTGAACAAGTTTTTGTAGATGCTGCATTAAAAGCGGGGGCCGAAATTAGGGAAGTTGCTTTTCATAAATTTGCTCCTCATGGAGTGAGTGGGGTAGTTATTATTTCAGAATCGCACTTAACAATCCATAGCTTCCCAGAACATGGTTACGCAAGTATTGATGTGTACACATGTGGGGACCGAATTGACCCTAATGTTGCTGCACAATTTATTGTAGACGCTCTAGAGGCTGGCAGAAATGAAACGGTCGAAGTACCAAGAGGAATGGGACCTGTAGAAGTTGAACAGTCAAGGGCTTTATAATATAAAAAAACACACAGATGTCTGTGTGTTTTTTTATATTATAAGTACTAGATGCTTAGCTTTTCTTTTTATCAAAACGTGTTAAAATAAAAACAGATCATGTCGAATTTTTGTAAGGGGTTATGTCGTGAAAGGTTTTATTTCTAAATATATTAGCACTCATTCTGAAACAAGTGAAGACCATAAAGACTCGTTCCTTAAAACGCAATATTACAAAGCAAAACGAGATGAAATATTCCATGCAGTAGAAGAAATGTTTCCTTCTCCTTCTGAAATTGTAGCAGTTTCTAAAGAAAGAGGAGAAATAACGATAAAGTACAAAGGAAGTAGAAAAGCCTTTATTGTAGCAACTATTATTATGGTTCGTCCTTTTCAAACGGCAGTGGACTTCTCAGTAACTACGGATTCTGGAGGTCCAATTGATTTTGGTTTTAGTAGAAAGTTAATTATAAACAGTTATGAGAAATTGGATCATCAATTTTCCAAGGTTGATCAAGCCAAATGATATACTGAAGATATGAAAAAATGTGGAGATGATTGTTTTGAAGTGTCCAAATTGTCACTATAAAAGCACCCGTGTACTAGACTCAAGGCCCATAGAGGATGGGCATGCGATCAGACGTAGACGGGAGTGCGAAAAGTGCGATTTTCGTTATACTACATTTGAACGTGTAGAAGAAGTTCCTCTCATTGTTGTTAAAAAAGAAGGCACCCGGGAAGAGTTTAGTCGAGAAAAACTAATGCGGGGGCTTATTCGAGCATGCGAAAAGCGTCCGGTTGCTGTAGAAGAACTCGAAGGAGTTACTCAAGATATTGAGAAAGAACTTCGTAATCGTGGTGTTTCTGAAGTACAAAGTAAGGATATAGGGGAAATGATCATGGGAAGGCTTTCCACTATTGATGAGGTCGCTTATGTTCGATTTGCATCTGTTTATAGACAGTTCAAAGATATTAATGTATTTATTGATGAATTAAAAGAATTAATTAAACATGAAGATAAAGGATGAGCCCCAATGGCTCATTTTCTTTTTTCAATATAAATTAAAGAAAGGGGGCGAATCATTTGGATTCCTCTATCGGTAAGTTACTCCCTGTTGACGGGTTTAGATTAACAAAAACAGGAGTAACACCCAAAAATGAACATTGGTCCTTAACTCACCTGTATCAACCTGTAGTTGGTCAATTGGCTATTTCTCTTTATCAATTTCTATGTAACGAATATGATACAAGTGAACACAACCATCTTCAGACACATCATATGTTAATGACATTCCTTTCAACTCCTCTTGATAAGATTTATGAAGCGAGACAAAAGCTCGAGTCAATTGGATTGTTATGCACATTTGTAAAAGAAAATGAAGATAGAGTTTATTTATATGAAATTCGTCCGCCTTTCTCAGCTGAAGAATTTCTTAGAGATACTTTTCTTTCCTTGCTTCTTCAACATGAAATTGGAGCGGATAAGCTTAAACTTTTACAAAAGAGGTTTATCAAGCAACAGGTTTCGACTGAAGGATATGAAGAGGTAACGGTATCTTTTGATCACATGTTCCATAAAGGTCTTCCTTCTTCGTTCACTCAAGAAAAACCAGTTGATCAATCGAATCGTGAAACTAATAAAACGAACAAGGGACCTGTTTTTTTAGAACATCGTATCGATTTTGAATGGTTGCACGGGGCACTTAAACAGCGTATGTACCCAGCTAATAAGATATTATCTGGTGACAATCGCAAACTGATTCTCCAACTTGCAGCTCTTTATAATCTAACTTCTATAGAAATAGAACGTGCCCTTACGTGGGCTATTGATGATGAAAATGAGCTGAATTTGGAAGAATTTAAAGCTGCCTGCCATGATTTCATGAGAAAAGAAACAAAGAAGGCTGACCAGGTTATCAATCAACGTGAAAAGCTAGCTAGTACTACGAATGAATCTAGTAGTAAAGAGGATCAATTCGTGCAATTGTTAGAACAAATATCCCCACAAGAATTATTAGAAGACCTTTCTAGTGGAAATCAAGCAGCAGACCAAGACGTCCGAATGATAAGAGATGTGATGACTGAACAAGGCTTATCTCCAGGAGTTATGAACGTTCTCGTCCACTACGTACTGTTAAAAACAGATATGAAGCTTTCCAAATCTTATTTAGAAAAGATTGCAAGTCACTGGGCTAGAAAGAATGTAACAACTGTTCGCCAAGCTATGAATTTAGCTAAAGCGGAACATCAGAAGTATCAGCAATGGGGCCAACAAAAGAATACTTATAAAAAGAAAAGTACAGAGGTCATCCCAGAATGGTTTAAAAAACAGGATCAAAAAAGGGAACAAGAAGAGACTTCCTCAGTTGATACATCTAATTTGGAAGAAAGAATACGGAATCTGTCTAAAAAGTAATGAAATGTAAGGGGGGCAACCCGAATTGGAACCGATTCAAAAGTCTTTAAAACGATGGATGAAGAATCACAAACAATTTCAACAGCGCTTGGATCATATGAAACGGGAAGTATTGCAAGATGATGACGTGAAAGCTCTAATTTCGGCTCATCCTTCGTTAACCAAGGAAGCCATAGAAAAGCAGTTGATAAAGTTTTATGAATATCAATCACAGTCCAAGAATTGCGAGAAATGTCCTTCTAGAGAAGCATGCATTAACATCTTGCAAGGTTATACACCAGAAGCGAAAGTAGAAGGTACGGAATTGAAGCTAACTTACAATAAATGCTATCGAGAGATCAACCATGAACAAAAAAGAAAGCAAGAATCCTTGGTAAGTAGCTTGCATATGCCAAGAGAAATTCTGGAGGCAAGGCTCGAACGGTTAGACTTAAAAGATACAGATCGAGGAGCGGCTGTTGAAAAGACGATTCAGTACCTTGAGGGAATTAAGGAAGAACTTCCAGGTAAGGGTCTTTATTTTCATGGACCTTTTGGTGTCGGGAAAACGTATTTCCTAGGAGTTATTGCTAATGAATTAAGCAAGAAAAATATTTCATCGATGCTTATTTATATGCCGGAATTTGTACGTGAAATGAAGGCATCAATTAAAGACGATTCCATGAACAGTAAGGTGGATGCATTTAAGAAATCACCCGTCCTACTGTTGGATGATATTGGTGCGGAGTCTCAGTCAGCCTGGTTTAGAGATGAAATTTTAGGGTCCATTCTACAATATAGAATGATGGAAAGACTTCCGGTGTTTTTTACTTCAAACTACAGCTTGAAAGAGCTGGAAAAAGTATTAATGACAAGTAATCGTGGGGATGTTGATCAAGTTAAAGCCCAGCGTATAACAGAGCGTATTCGTCAATTAAGTGAAATCGTAACGGTAGAAGGAAGAAACCGACGAGGTTAAAGCGATAGGCTTTACGCATGTTTTTCTCACACTTCACATATGTATAAAGTACAAGATGCTTTAAGACCATTTATCAAGGATAGGTGTTCAATAAAAAGCTTTACACGTAGTGGTGAGGAGGAAGTGATGTTGGTTTGTGTGCAATTTTCTAAACGGAAAGAAGCATTTACATTTTATCAATCTCTTTTTGACACCTGTTCGAGACAGGAGTTGTACGGGGAAATAAAAGAGGAAAAAAATAAGTGGAATGTTTACATTAATCAGGATCTAGATGTTTCGTTTTCAGAGATAAGCCAAGCTATACTAGAAATTATGTATAGCCGCAAACTTCATGGATGGATGGAGGGGATGCTTCGACATCGCTTTTACTATGACGATCCAAAAGAAATAGAACGGGTGATCCAGCTCTCTTCGAAGTTAAAAGAAAATCCACCAGATGGAATCTATCTTCCCCCTGTCGATTTAGAAGTTGAACGATTTGTGAGAAAGAAAGTTCTAGAATATTCATTTGCTGACTTTGATGAGCTTTCTGCAGCTTGTTTGGAGTATATTTATCATGATTTGCTGGAATTTACAGGGAAATTATTGGATGAATATAAATTAGAAGAGGCTCACCAGATGATGGTTGATTCTTGGAGACGTCGGGTGAAAAGTAAAGAGAGCTCCGTTCCGCTATTGCATGTTCTATATGAGGAAAAGATCAGGTATTTTTTCCCTGAAGGTAATGAGGTTGGACGAGCAGAGTTTGTTTGTTATTTAAAATCTCATCCTGATCCAATGATTCAAGGTCTACCCGAAGATTTAGGGATATTGCCTGCACTTATTTATTCACCAGATGAATTGATGATCTACTCTGATCAACAAGGAGAAGCTAAACTGGAACTTTTAATGAATATTTTTGAAGAAAAAGCAGTTTGGAAGCCTTTGTCGTTTTTTCCTTTTCTTAAAGCTTGATTTCTTTGTTGAATCTCGCTATAATACCTACATATTCAATAATTGGCTTAGATGAGGACGAAAACATAAAGTGACGCTTGATTAGAGAGAGGAGCCATCGGCTGAAAGCTTCTTCCTGACGACTTGGATGTTTACCACCTCGGAGCACTGTTTGTGAAAGGTAACTAGTAATAGACAGCGTTGGTCCGCGTTAAGGATGAATGAAGCCGCAATGTGAATTGTGGGAATGTATGGGTGGAACCGCGAGTGATAACGCTCGTCCCTTAGCTAACAAAGCTAGGGGACGAGCGTTTTTATTTTTATATATTAAAAAGGAGTGATCCAAGATGTCAGACGTAATAAACATTAAATTTCCTGATGGAAATAATAAAGAATTTTCAAACGGCGCTACAGGTGAAGAAATTGCACAATCCATTTCTCCGGGCTTAAGAAAACAAGCGTTAGCGATTAAGTTGGATGGAGTACCTTATGATCTTAGAAGGCCGATTGAACAAGATGGAGAGATTGAAATTTTAACTTATAAAAATTCTGAGGGGTTGGAAGTGCTTCGTCATTCAACTGCTCATTTGATGGCACAAGCGATTAAACGTCTTTACGGGGAAGTTAAGCTAGGTGTAGGCCCTGTCATCGAGAACGGATTTTATTACGACATTGATTTAGATGTCTCTCTTACTCCTGAAGATCTTCCTAAAATCGAAAAGGAAATGCAGCGAATCGTTGATGAAAATTTAGAAGTTGAGCGTATTGAATTATCTAGGGAAGAGGCTATTAATAAATACAAAGAGGTTGGGGACGACTTAAAGGTCGAACTAATTGAAGACATCCCTGAAGGACAAACGCTTACTATTTATAAGCAGGGTGAATTTTTTGATTTATGTCGTGGCGTCCATGTACCCCAAACGAGCAAGATTAAAATATTTAAACTTCTCAACATATCAGGTGCGTATTGGCGTGGAAACAGTGACAATAAAATGCTACAAAGAATTTATGGGACAGCTTTTGAAAAGCAACCTCAATTAGATGAGTACTTGCATATGCTTGAGGAAGCTAAGGAACGTGACCACCGCAAGCTAGGTAAGGAATTAGGGCTCTTTACAGTCAATCAAAAAGTGGGACAAGGACTTCCACTCTGGCTTCCAAAAGGGGCTACAATCCGTCGGAACATCGAGCGTTATATTGTCGATACGGAAGAGCGCTTAGGATATGATCATGTGTATACTCCTGTTTTAGGAAGTGTTGACCTCTATAAAACAAGTGGACATTGGGACCACTATAAAGATGATATGTTCCCAACTCTTGAAATGGACAATGAAGATTTAGTTCTTCGGCCAATGAACTGTCCACATCATATGATGGTTTATAAAAATGAGTTTTATAGCTATCGTAATCTTCCTGTTCGTATCGCGGAACTCGGTACAATGCATCGACACGAAATGTCAGGAGCGTTGGCTGGGTTACAAAGGGTTCGTGCGATGACTTTAAATGACGCACATATTTTTGCCCGTCCTGATCAATTAAAAGATGAATTTAAAAGAGTTGTTCGCCTTGTTCAAGAAGTTTATCGTGATTTTGGTATTAATGACTATTACTTCCGCTTATCTTATCGAGATCCAGCAGACAAAGAGAAATATGTGGACAATGACGATATGTGGGACAAGGCTCAAGCTATGCTTAAAGAAACAATGGAAGATATGGAACTTCCATATGTAGAAGCAGTGGGAGAAGCCGCTTTTTATGGTCCGAAGCTTGACGTTCAAGTGAAAACAGCACTTGGCAAAGATGAAACTCTTTCCACCGTACAACTTGACTTCCATTTACCAGAACGCTTTGATTTAACTTATGTCGGAGAAGACGGAAAAGATCATCGACCTGTGGTAATTCACCGTGGGGTTGTATCTACAATGGAACGTTTTGTTGCATTCTTAATCGAAGAGTATAAAGGAGCATTTCCTACTTGGTTAGCTCCTGTGCAGGCGAAGATTATTCCGGTATCAGCTGAAGTACACCTAGAATATGCGACAAAACTTAAAGATGAACTACGCGAAGCAGGCATTCGCGTAGAAGTGGACGAGCGTGACGAGAAAATCGGATATAAGATTCGCGAAACTCAGACTCAAAAAGTTCCTTTTGCTTTGGTTGTCGGAGATCGAGAAATTGAAGATCATGCAGTGAATGTTCGTCGCTACAGCGAGCAGAATTCTGAAACTAAGTCTGTAGAAACATTCATTAAAGAGATTCGTAACGAGATTGATCAGAAGCTTCTGAATAAATAGTAAAGAAAAAATTAGCAAATCTAGCCTTTTCTGATATTCTATTGATTTTTATTTTAAAATCATATATTATCTATAAAGTAGCCCAAAGACATTTTAGTTATGATTGACACAGACTAGTAAGCATGATAATATTGTTTAGGTAACTGAATGAACGGATCTTAGACAAGAAGAAGCACCCGCTTCTCACCTGATCGACGCGTAGAGCAGTTGGCAGGTTACTTTCCTTTGACTTTTATAGGAGACGTGTGGGTGCAAACTTTGTACCCACATTTTTTTTATGGAATCAAATCACTTGTCGATGACGGATCTTATATAAGGTTTTCTAAAATATTTTGGAGGTGGCTAGTTATTAGCAAGGATAACATAAACATTAATGAAAAAATTCGTGCACGTGAAGTACGCCTCATTGATGTAAACGGTGAACAGCTAGGTGTCAAAACGAAAAATGAAGCTCTTGATATTGCAGTAAATGCAAATCTTGATCTTGTTATGGTGGCCCCTAATGCGAAGCCTCCTGTCTGCCGGATCATGGATTACGGTAAATATCGTTATGAGCAGCAGAAGAAAGATAAAGAAGCTCGTAAGAACCAGACAACGATTAAGATTAAGGAAGTACGCCTAAGTCCTGGAATTGAAGAGCATGACTTTAATACGAAGTTACGTAATGCACGTAAATTCTTATCAAAAGGTGATAAAGTTAAAGCTGCTGTTCGTTTCCGCGGACGTGCGATTACTCACAAAGAACTTGGGCAAAAAGTTCTTGATCGTCTAGCTGAAGAATGCAAAGACGTTGCTACAATTGAGACCAAGCCTAAAATGGAAGGTCGTAATATGTTTATGATGCTTACTCCTGTAAATGAGAAGTAAGTGAAATTAGCTAAAGGAGGAATTTGTAATGCCTAAAATGAAAACCCACAAAGGTTCTCAAAAACGTTTCAAAAAAACAGGTAATGGAAAGGTGAAACGCTCTCACGCTTTCACAAGCCACTTGTTTGCTAATAAATCAACGAAGCAAAAGCGTAAGCTACGCAAAGCAACTTTCGTATCTGCGGGAGATTTCCGTCGTATTAAGCACATGCTTCCAAAAAAATAAATTAGAATAACGATTCATATAGGAGGGAATTCCAATGCCACGAGTAAAAGGTGGAACAGTGACACGTAAACGTCGTAATCGTGTCCTTAAACTAGCAAAAGGTTATTATGGTTCAAAGCACGCTCTATTTAAAACAGCAAAACAGCAAGTAATGAAGTCAGGTCAGTATGCTTATCGTGATCGTCGCCAGAAAAAACGTGATTTCCGTCAACTTTGGATTGCGCGTATTAATGCAGCGGCTCGTACGAATGATCTTTCTTACAGTCGTCTAATGCACGGGCTTAAGCTTGCTGGAGTTGAAATAAACCGTAAGATGCTTGCAGAACTTGCCGTATCCGATGAAGAAGGATTCGCAAGCCTTGCAAATCAGGCAAAATCAGCTCTTAAATAATACTCATCATTAAAGAAAGAAGCCATTTCCGATCGGTAGGAAATGGCTTCTTTCTTTAGAAATAGGAGAATTTTGTAATGGGAATTTATTCTTATTTGTTAATATATTTTATATTGATGAATTTCATATTGTTCTTGCTTATGGGATACGATAAACAACAGGCTAGAAGAAGTAGCAGTAGAATTAGCGAGAAAAACTTATGGACGTTTGCTATTATAGGTGGCTCGATCGGAGGAATGGTTGGCATGAAAGTATATCGTCATAAGACAAAGCATATATCCTTTAAGATGGGAATGCCTATCATAACCATAGTTCATCTGTCATTCCTCTACTTATTTACTAGGTTCTAACTTTTAAGCCACCTTCATATTCTGTAGGTAGGAGGTGCAAAAGGTATGGGTGAAGCATCATTTGCAATACTATCATGGATTGAGCATCAAGGCATATGGGCTCCGCTTTTATTTATTGCCATACATTTGCTACGTCCGTTCCTATTTTTGCCTGTCATGTTTTTATGTATTACAGGTGGATTACTCTTTGGGCCAATAGCTGGTACTGCCTATTCAGTAATTGGAACATTACTATCAAGCATTCTTTTTTACCGGATGATACGTATGGTTCCTTCAGTTTTTAAAAAGCTTCAAAGAATGTATGATCGATGGAATAAGAATCGATCAAAACTAACGGTTAAGCAAGTTGCTATCCTTCGTTTAATACCCTTTATACACTTTCACTTGCTTTCCTACTGTCTCATTCAAATTAGTTCGGATTTTAAAGACTATGCAAAATCATCGTTTTTAGCTAATTTACCTGTAGCGTTTGTTTATACGTCAGTGGGACAGTGGATTACTTTATTCTCTTTGCCCATGGTTATAGTGGCTTCAAGTGCACTTATTATACTTTGTTTTATGATTAGAAAAAAATCAGAAGTTTTTCTATGGAATGATTTTTTCCAAACAACGAATTAACTGCCTATACTTAGTTTTAAATAATCCTGTAATGTGGGAGAGAATATTCCAAAGCAGGTTCTATTACATGTAAATAGCAAATCAACAACAGTATAATTAGCACAAACACAAAAACGCTTGGATTTAAATCTAATTAGTTCGGTTTTGGAGTACAAAAAACATATTTAGAGGGAAAAATAGCAACAGAATTATCGAATCAATTAACATATTAAATAACATTACAATTGGTACAGAAAAACGCTTGGACATTTTAATATCCAAGCGTTTTTCTTTATATTTTCTTCTTCAACTAAAGCATCATTTACTTGAAGACTCAGCTTCGAGAGATGTTGTTTCCGTTATGGTTGAAAGCGTTTGGAGGTCCGGGAAATCACTCGCTTTCCATGGGCATGTGGCGAACTTCCTCGGGCTATCGCCCTGCGGGATCTCACCGATCATGTTCATCCCAGCTCTTACGCCTTATAAGGACGAAGGCTAAATCTAGTTCATCAATCCTATCGGGCGTTATCCAGCTCCAGCGCCTAGCGACTAGTGAGACTTCCCTCGCTTCTGTACGATAAGTCAACATCGAATCACGATGTTCTTCGTGTTTCCCTTATCTCCGACAGCTCAGTCCATACGCCGCTGACCAAGGCGCCTCCGCTTTTAAAAGTTGAGTCTCGCGATTTCCCGGACCTCCTTGCCATTGTGAGGCAAACGGAAACCTCAGTAACTGGTCCTTTAAATTTTAGGCTCTTCATAGAAGAGAGTTTGCAACTGGCACACTTGTTCCATACGGTGTAGCGAACACAGAAGACGACTCATGGCAGTAGGGCCGTTCATTAAAAGCAAAGGATGGGTGGCGGGTGGCTAGGAAACAGGGAGATTCCCAAGCCCCACCATTCGATGTGTGAGAAACGAACCCCTTTCCCAGAAGGACTATCTTCCACTATCCGTGTTCTATTGCAATGAACCTCTCTATATCAAGGATTTTAATAGGACCGATCGCTATCAAGATTTGCATGCAAACTTAGGAATGGCTGACTTTTCTTGAAGTGGTATCGAGACACTTATATGGTAAAGGGGCGGAGGGAAACGGTGAGACTCCTATGGGATGTACGGGACAGCTGAGACCCCACAGGACGAAGTCCGAGGAGGCTCAGCGCCCGTCCCATGGAAAGCGAGCCGTTTCCCGCAGCCCCAAAATTCAAACGAACATATCGAATTCAAGTCTTCAACATTATTGTTTCGTTTCAATATTCCTTTTGTTTTACCAAAATCAACATTACAAATTGCACCATAATTAGCCTAATATTTAGCACGTTGACTATAGCTATTGTCACTATGTTATTTGTGGTGTGATTTTGTATGCTAATTTATATGGTAAATACCGATAATCGTTGATATAACAAGGAATAATAAGAGACCAAATCATATGCGATTTGGTCTCTTCATTCGTATGTTATTTCATGTTTTGTACTCGAAAACTGAACCCGTTAATTTAAATCAAAGCGTTTTTTATGAGTGTAAAGTTTGAAAATGTGTTATTTCGTATGTTTTTCCAACGTGACGGAACCACTCAACTTAGTACAGCCCATTTTCATCCTCATCATTTATAGAGCGGATATTTAATCGGCTGATGGGATATTTCCATTCGATTTTTGCATAGGGATAGCTCATCAATACTTGCTCTTCTATAAAATAAAGATCATTTCTTTCGAACCCTTTGAGATTTTCAGGCTGTTGTGTGGATATATTAATTGTTAATACTTCGAATGCGTCTTCAGTTGCTCCTAAGTATTTTTCCCCTTCAAACATAAGTCCTTTATAAGTAATGAAAAAGTTCTGCTTTGTATTTTCTGGATCATCATAAAAATAAAATTCCTTTTTATCATGAGCTATATCTAATTTTCTTTGAGGATTTATATAAAATTTATAGGCCGTATAAATTAGAAAAGCGACGGCTACTAATAAAAGGGTACGTAATAATAGGATAATAATCATTGAGATCGTCTCCCTGCTTATCGATTAATACTTCATATACGTTTCTGAATGCCCTTTTGTTTCAAAAAATGATACATTTAATAAAGATAAATTTTGAGGAGTGGTTTTATGAATTGGCAGAATTTCTATCAAAGACAGGAACAATTGGACAAACATATCATGGAAACTCAAGGCTTGAAAAATGCGTCGGTCACAGATGAAAAGATTTTAGCATTATTAGTAGAAATAGGCGAACTTGCAAATGAAACCCGTTGTTTTAAGTTTTGGAGCACGAAAGCAGCGAGTCCAAAATCCGTTATTTTAGAAGAGTACGTAGATGGTTTGCACTTTATCTTATCCTTAGGACTTGATTTAAACTTCTATTATAATAGTGTCCCGATTAATGATCGGTTAGATCAAACAGAGGCCTTTCTTGATGTATTTACATCTATTGAAGATTTTAAACAAAACAAAAGCAACTCCGCTTATGATAAGTTATTTCACTCGTATATTAAATTAGGAAAATCCCTTGGTATTAGTGAAGAGGAATTGCAAGAGGCTTATCAAAAGAAAAATAATGTTAATTTTCAAAGACAGGATCAGGGCTATTAATAGGGAGTCACCCGTAAGTTTTGTTAATTTACAGGAAAAACTATATAATAAAAATAGAGATTAAAAGGAGGACAAGTTACATATGGCTAGAAAAGATGAAACACTACAAATGTTAAAAGATCTAACAGATGCTAAAGGAATTCCAGGTAATGAGCGAGAACCAAGAGAAGTAATGAGTCGTTATATTTCACCATTTGCTGATGAAGTTTATACCGATAATCTTGGAAGTCTTGTTGCAAAGAAAACAGGTAATAAGAAAGGTCCTAGAGTTATGGTGGCAGGCCACTTAGACGAAGTCGGCTTTATGGTTACTCGTATTGATGACAATGGTTATATTTATTTTCAACCAGTGGGTGGATGGTGGAGCCAAGTTATGTTGGCTCAGCGCGTGACGATTATGACTCGCAATGGTGACTTAACAGGTATTATTGGATCAAAACCTCCACATATTTTACCTGCAGATCAGCGCAAAAAAGCAGTAGATATTAAGGATATGTTTATTGATATTGGAGCTTCCAGCGAAGAAGAAGCCAAAGAGTTTGGTGTTACTCCAGGAGACTCCATCGTTCCTTATTTCGAGTTCACTCAGATGAAGAATGAAAAAATGATGCTAGCGAAAGCGTGGGATAATCGAATTGGTTGTGCGATTGCTATCGAAGTATTGAAGCGTCTCAAAGGTGAAAAACATCCAAATATTGTGTATGGTGTTGGAACTGTTCAAGAAGAGGTTGGGTTACGTGGTGCTCGTACCTCTGCAAATTTAATTAATCCTGATATTGCATTTGGTGTTGATGTAGGTATTGCTGGGGATACTCCAGGTGTATCAGATCGTGACGCATCATCTAAAATGGGAGAAGGTCCACAAATTATCCTTTATGATGCTTCGATGGTTTCACATAAAGGAGTACGTGACTTTGTAGTTGAAACGGCTGATGAAAACTCTATTCCTTATCAGTTTGCTACAATGGCTGGTGGTGGAACCGATTCAGGCTCAATTCACTTAAGCCATAACGGTGTACCATCGCTATCGATCACTGTAGCTACTCGTTACATTCATTCACATGCTGCAATGCTTCATCGTGATGATTTTGAAAATGCTGTAAACCTAATTGTTGAAGTGGTTAAAGGCTTAGATGATAAAAAAGTAAAAGAAATTACCTTTAATTAGGCTATGTTAAACGTTAGGAACAAGGAACGACTCGTTTTCTGGTGGTCGTCACGCTGAACTATTGATTGACTAAAAATAGTTGAAATCGAATATGCTGCAAAAATCTTAGTCGATGGAAGAAACCTTACAATTACTTATAATGAAGAAAGATTGATTGTATAATCGTTGTAATTTTTCCCAGCATCATGAAATCGATGATCCAAAACCAGTATTTAATTAAAATACAAAAAGCATCCCCTCAGGGATGCTTTTTGTATAAGTTTACTCAGCTAAGCTTTTTTCTAACGTGGATAGGATTTCCTGACGGTCTTGCTCATTTGATTCTTGCCAAAGTTTTTCGAAAAAAACACCAAGCCCGGGTAACATTTTCTCTTCCCCTTGCTGGAGAGCATCGTCAATGGTAGCTTGTAATTGGTCAGCGTTATGTCCGGTTACATTAGAAAGAATAGCCTGTCTTAAATTTAAGTTCATTGTTCTTTACCTCCATCTCTTTTCATTTAGTTTGACCAAATGTTCAAGAGCTATGTATGATGGATAGAAAAATACAATAAAAGAGGTTTAAAATGATTACATCTGTTACGAATAGTAAAGTGAAAGAGTGGAAAAAATTACAAAAGCGTAAGTATAGAGATAAGCTTGCCGAATTTTTAGTGGAAGGCGAGCATTTAGTCGAAGAAGCGCTACGTAGTGAATGGTTAGTAAAAGAAGTAATTATTCGAGAAAGTGCCTCATTTACTATTTCTGAAAATTTACCAGTTCATTATGTAAGTAGACAAGTCTTTGAAGAAATAGCTGAAACACAAACACCACAAGGCGTTGCAGCTATTGTACAGAAGAAAGATTCTTCTTATGAAGCCTCTCCATATACACTACTTATTGATGCCGTTCAAGACCCAGGCAATCTTGGAACATTAATTCGTACGGCGGACGCCGCTGGATTTGATCAAGTGATTATTGGAAAAGGATCTGTAGATGCTTTTAATGAAAAAGTGATTCGATCGACCCAAGGTTCATTATTCCATGTCCCGATTATCCAGGGTGAATTAGAAGATTATGCTGCGAAAATGAAAAACGCTGGTATTCTAATTTATGCAGCTACCCTTGAAGGAGCAAAGCCCTACAAGCAGTTTACTCCACAAGGCAAAGTAGGTCTTATCGTTGGAAACGAAGGGCAAGGGATTCGCAAAGAATTGCTACCTCATGCAGATGAAAATGTTTATATCCCTATATACGGTCAAGCTGAATCATTGAATGTTGCCATTGCAGCAGCAATTCTAATGTATCATTTCAAAGGATAGACTTGCATTACATCCTGACTTTCTCTATAATTATCAACAGTAATATAGGGAAAAGCGTAGAAAGAGCACAGTAAATGATTGCAACAGCGATTTAAGGAAGGAAATGCCTGAGACTGAAAGCATTTCTATCGTGGCAGTGATTGAAATTTCACTCTGGAGCTGACGCCTCGGCGTTCCGGATTTCGGTCCGTTATTTAATGATCTAAGTGGGCACATAGGTGTGTCAACAAGGGTGGTACCGCGAAGCGATTACACAAGTCTCGTCCCTTTTTATGGGGAGGAGGCTTTTTTTATTTTAATTTAAGGAGGAAATGGTATGAAGGAACGTTTGCAAGAATTGAAGGAAGAAGCATTAAAAAAAGTAAAACAAGCGGATGGAATTCAGCAACTAAAAGATGTACGAGTTAAATACTTAGGGAAAAAAGGGCCGATCACCGAAGTTTTGCGAGGGATGGGAAAATTATCAAATGAAGAACGACCGGTTATTGGACAACTTGCCAATGACGTACGAGAGGAAATTGCCAAAGGGATTGAAGAGAAACAAAACCGTCTTGAAGATGAAGCCTTAGAAGAACAATTGGAAGTAGAAAGTTTAGATGTGACATTGCCAGGGCGGCCTGTACAAGTTGGTGGTCCTCACCTATTAACAAGTATTGTAGAGGAAATTGAAGATCTTTTTATTGGCATGGGTTTTGAAATCAAAGAAGGCCCTGAAGTGGAAACAGATTACTATAATTTTGAAGCATTAAACTTACCAAAAGGTCACCCAGCTCGAGATATGCAGGATTCCTTTTACGTAACCGAAGAGTTACTACTTAGAACCCATACGTCCCCTGTTCAGGCAAGAACAATGGGATTAAAAAATGGGTCTGAACCGGTAAAAATGATTTGTCCTGGTAAAGTGTATCGTCGTGATACAGATGATGCGACGCACTCTCACCAGTTTACACAGATCGAAGGTTTACTTGTCGACAAAAATGTGCGAATGAGTGATTTAAAAGGAGTTCTTAATGCCTTTGCCAAGCAAATGTTTGGTGCAGAACGTGATATCCGTCTGCGTCCAAGTTTTTTCCCGTTTACTGAACCGTCAGTGGAAATGGATATTTCTTGTAAAATGTGTGATGGCCAAGGTTGCTCTGTTTGTAAAGGAACGGGCTGGATCGAAATTCTAGGCGCTGGTATGGTTCACCCGAACGTTCTGGAAATGGCTGGATACGATCCAAAAGAATATTCTGGTTTTGCCTTTGGCATGGGACCAGAACGAATTGCTATGTTGAAATATGGTATAGATGATATTCGTAACTTCTATATCAATGATCAAAGATTCTTAAAACAATACCATAAGGCGTAAGGAGGAACAATCATGTTAGTATCATTAAATTGGTTGAATGAATATATAAACGTACGTGATTATAAGTCTGAAGACTTGGCGGAAATTATTACTAAGACTGGAATTGAAGTAGAAAGCGTTGAGCCAGTCGCTGAGAATATAACTGGTGTGGTTGTTGGTCACGTAAATTCATGTGAACAACATCCAAACGCAGACAAGCTATCTCTTTGTCAAATCGATGTAGGTGAAGCGACGTTACAAATTGTTTGCGGTGCATCTAACATATCAGCAGGTCAAAAAGTAGCAGTGGCTACCCCTGGCGCTGTTTTACCGGGGGATTTTAAAATTAAAAAAACAAAGCTTCGCGGGGAAGTATCTAATGGAATGGTTTGTTCTCTCCAAGAGCTGGGCGTAAATGAAAAAGATGTACCTAAAGAATTTCAAGATGGAATTTATGTGTTTCCTGAAGACGTTCAGGTTGGCCAAAATGCCGCATCATTATTAAATCTGGACGACATCATCATTGAATTAGGATTAACACCAAACCGTGCAGATTGCTTAAGTATGGTAGGTGTTGCTTATGAAGTAGCAGCTGCTCTCGGCCGTGAGTACGAACTAGCATCTGAAGATTTACACACCAGTTCAGAAAAGGCTGAAACATATATAGGTGTTGAAGTTGCTGATCCACAGGCAAACCCATATTACGGAGCGTTCATTCTTAGTGACGTTAAAGTTGGGAATTCTCCTTTGTGGATTCAAAATCGCTTAACAGCAACAGGTATACGTCCTATTAATAACGTTGTGGATATTACGAACTATGTGCTGTTAGAATATGGACAGCCACTTCACGCTTTTGATTACAATCGTTTTGGTACAAAAAAAGTAGTCACTCGTTTTGCTCGTGACGGAGAAACGATCGTTACCCTTGATGATCAAGAAAGGTCTCTAACATCTAACCATTTGGTAATTACAAATGGAGAAGAAGCACATGCTATTGCCGGAGTTATGGGTGGGGCAAAATCGGAAGTTCAAGAAGATACGACTACGATTTTACTTGAAGCAGCCTATTTTAATCCAGCTAACGTAAGACAATCTGCTAAGGATCACGGGTTGCGGAGTGAGGCAAGTACTCGATTTGAAAAGGGAGTAGACCCAAATCGTGTAGAACGAGCGGGCGCACGCGCTTGCGAACTGCTGAAGAAATATGCTGATGCAACGGTTTTGCAAGGTGTGCCAAGTTTTGATCAACTCGATCGTTCTGAAAAAACTATACAAGTGAATACAAAAGAAATTAATGATCGATTAGGAACCGAGATAACTGATAATGAAATAGCTGATATTTTAAATCGGTTACAATTTGACTTTAATCAAACTGGAGAAGACTTCAAGGTTTCGATTCCGACACGTCGTGGAGATGTGGAGAGATTTGAAGATATGCTTGAGGAAGTCGCGCGTATATATGGTTATGATAATTTACCGTTCACATTGCCAAGTGGTGCATCTCAAGCGGGGGGATTATCTCGTGAACAACATTTGAAACGCCGAGTCAAAGCTTTCTTTGAAGGGAGTGGACTTGACGAGACGATTACCTACTCTTTAACTAGTGAAAAACAAGCAAATTTGTTAGTGAGTAGAGAAGTGAACAAGCAAGCAAAAGCACCGGTGAAGCTCGCGATGCCAATGAGTGAGGATCATAGTCATCTTCGTTTAAGTATGCTTCCTGAACTGCTTCAGTCGTTAGCTTATAACGTAGCACGTAAGCAAAATAACTTAGGTTATTATGAATTAGGAACTGTTTTTATTAGCGAAGAAGAACAGGTCACAAAACAACCTCTTGAGATGTTAAGAGCTTCTGGCGCAATAACTGGAGAATGGGTCTCACATCCTTGGCAACAAGAAAAGAAAAAAGTAGACTTCTTTATTGTAAAAGGGATTATCGAGGGATTAGCGGATCAACTGGATGTCACTTTAACTTTTGAAAAAGCAAAGGTTGATGGAATGCATCCTGGTCGAACTGCTGAGGTTTTTTCTGAGGGGCATATGATTGGCTTTATCGGTCAAATTCATCCAAAATTACAAAAAGAGTTGGGATTGAAGGAAACGTATGTATTTGATTTAAATGCGGAGAAACTATTTGATTTGTATCGTAAAGAAGAAGCGTTCCAAACGGTACCAAAAGTTCCAAGTATTAGTCGGGACATTGCTCTAGTAGTGGACGAAACCGTTCCTTCTGGTAATATTGAAAAGACGATTCGTGAAGCAGGATCTCCTTTAATAAAGCAAGTTCTTGTTTTTGATGTGTATCAAGGGGAGCATTTGCAGTCTGGTAAAAAATCATTAGCATTTAACTTGCTTTATCTAGATCCCGAACGAACGTTAAAGGATAAAGAAGTGGAAGAGGCTCATGAAAAAATATTGCAGTCTGTTAAAGACACTCATGATGCAGAATTAAGAGGATAATAATAAAAGGAAGCGGGCTGTAGGATGAGTAGTTCCGATACCGTGGAGAATATCTAAAATAACACACTATGTTTAGCGCCATAAATAGCAGTACAAATAACAAACAAAAGCGCTTGGATCTTTAATGCCCAAGCGTTCTTGTTTGTATTTTCTTGTTAAACTAAAGCCGTAGATTATGAAAGGCTCAGCTTCGAGACATTCCGGTGGTTTCCGTTACAAAGGATGGTGTTTGAAGGTCCGGGAAATCACTCGCTTTCCGTGGGCATGTGGTGAGCTTCCTCAGGCGGGATCTCACCGATCATCTTCATCCCACAGGAGTCTTGCGATTTCCCGAACCTTCTTGCCTTTCGTGAGGAGAACGGAAACATCATCTCGTGAGCATCGTGTTGGGTGAGGCTTTATTCTATAGCATAGATAAGACGCATTCTCCTAAGTCGGGGGTTCGTTCACTTACATGTCAAATGGGGTGGCTTTGAAACGACGAGACTCCCGCGGGAGAAGGAGCTAGGCGAGATCCCGCAGGGCACAGCCCGAGGAAGCTCGCCCGTTCCCCCGCAGGAAAGCGAGTTGTTTCAAAGCCACCTCTATCCCTTATACGGTAACGAAACCCAAGCGCTTATGATGAACATGTTGTTATATCAATGGCTACGTGCCGACTTCTAAGATTCGTGGATGTTCCTTACCTCCTACCGATGAAGGTACAGCCGTACAACCTGAGTCTTCGCAAATGTCATTATTTTATTTGGATTGCGATTTTGTATGATAATTCAACCATTGATATATAAGGGAAAAATAAGAGACCAAATCATATGAGATTTGGTCTGCTTATTCGTATGCTATTTCGTATGTTTCTCCACGGAAACGGAACTGCTTAGCTGTAGGACCCGGATCCGCTTTTTTTAATCCAACGAGGAGCTTTTTAAAGAAGTTTTTTAGCTTTTTCTTTATTAGCAAAGTGTACTTTGGCAAGTTCACGAAGTTTCTCTTCACCGTAGATCTCGATTATTTTAGCCGCAGCTTTGTCGACCTTTGCAGATGCACCTTTTGGTATAGGTAACCCTGTATCCATCTCAATTTGGTTCATGGCTTTAACAAAGCTGGATCTCGCTAAAATGGAACCAACGGCTACAGCAATTGAGTAGCTTTCTGCCTTTGTCATAAAGTAGACATGACTTTGTAAGTTCTTACCTTCTGACTTCAAATGGTTTTGATAGACATTTGGTTGAGAAAATTGATCAATTAGAATTCCTTCAGGTTGCTCAGGTTTGATTTTCTCAAGCAATGTTTCTAATGCTTTGTGATGAAGCATGGTTTTCATTTTACCTTGTGTCCAGCCTTTTTCTTGCCATTGATTGTATTTCTTATTATTTAAACGCAATAAACTGTAAGGAATATTCATATCGACAATTTGTTTGGCTAGATGTGTGATTTGATCATCTGATAGATGTTTAGAATCTTTAACACCAATTGCTTTCAAATGGCCGATCTGGTGATCTCTTACATAAGCAGCTGCAACAGTAATAGGACCAAAGAAATCACCCGTTCCTGCTTCGTCAGATCCAATATGTGAACTGGCAAACAGAGCGTCGGGTGGGTGGAAAGAATGTTTCTCCTTCTTATTAGAAGAAGGAGTATCTTTTTTCTTACTCTTATTCCCTTTTTCCCATTTATCCGATTCGGCTTCAGGATCCTTTCCTTGGAATAGTACTTTTCCAGAAGGATACGCTGTTATGGTACAATTAACAGTTTTAGCAGCGAAAGAAGCATGGTTGGGTGTGTTTGATTTTAATGAAGGACGATAATATTTCTTTAATTCGTCTAGGTGATGCTTAGGTAATGTAAGTACAACTTGTGGCATAATTTAATCCTTTCTAAAGATAGTTCTTGAATTATTATAGCAAATAACAGTCTTAAACAGTACAAGGAAGGAAATCGACCTTATTGGTTTCCTAATCGTTTATCTTCATGTTACTATAAAGCGTAGGATATGAGAATCAAGGGGGTATGGATGTGTCCCAATCAGATAAAGAACCCAAGCGCATCACTGTTGAGATTAATAATCGATCTTATACCATCATCGGTCAAGAGGAGCCACACCATATCCGCATGGTATCTAATCTTGTAGATCAAAAAATGAAAGAAATTTATGAAGCTAACCCTACATTGGATGTATCAAAATTGGCTGTATTAACAGCTGTGAATACGATGAATGAGTACATAAAACTCAAAGAAGAATGTACAGAACTAATAAATTATATTGAGAAGATAGAGAAAGAGGAAGACAACTAATATGATTGATTTACTGATACTTTTCATTTTACTTTTAGGTATATTTACAGGTTTTAAACGTGGATTTATATTGCAGTTGTTTCATTTAATAGGGTTTATTGTCGCTTTTGTTGTAGGTGTGCTATATTATGATGATTTAGCTCCTAAATTATTGTTATGGATTCCTTACCCTGATTTGCCCGAAGATGCTTCTTGGGCGATTTTCTTAGAAAACTTACCCTTAGAAACTGCTTTTTATAATGCTATTGCTTTTGCTATTATTTTCTTTGGTGTGAAAATCATATTGCAAATTGTGGCTTCTATGCTTGATTTTGTCTCTGATTTACCGGTATTAAGTACAATTAATGGTTTACTTGGAGGTATTTTAGGATTTGTCGAACGCTATGTTATTTTATTTGTACTACTATATATAGTAGCGCTTGTTCCTCTTGAAGCTATACAAAGTGCAATCGATGGATCATTTTTAGCTCAGTTTATAATCGAACATACGCCTGTGCTTTCAGCTCAATTAAAAAATCTGTGGATTGAACAAGTGGCAAGTTTGATATAACGGAATTTTAGGGGAAGGCCGCTATAATCATAGCGGCCTTTTCTTATAGTTTAGAAATTTCTTTATACTGTATCTGGTTGCGATGAGAATATCTAGGATTTTCAGTTCACTGAAGTGTTTAAGAGTAGAAGTAGGAAGAATTCGAAAGGGTGATATGCTTATGACAGTTAATAAAAAACAAGTTGTTCAGTTGTTGGAAAAAATAGGTATTTACCTAGAGTTAAAAGGAGAAAATCCTTTTAAAATTTCAGCGTATAGAAAAGCTGCCCAGGCTCTAGAGCGGGATGACCACTCACTTAGTGAAATTGATGATTTCACTAAGATGAAAGGGATTGGAAAAGGTACAGCCGCAGTTATAGATGAATATGTGCAGAATAGTCATTCAGAAACTTTGCAGCAACTGCAAGCAGAAGTACCTGCTGGCCTTGTTCCCTTGCTTGACCTACCAGGACTTGGAGGGAAAAAACTCGCCAAGCTTTATCAGCAACTAGGGGTCACGGATGCTGAGTCTATGAAAACCGCTATCGAGACGGGTAAGGTGGAATCGTTAGAGGGTTTTGGGAAAAAGTCATCCGAAAAAATGTTGAAATCCTTACAGGAGGCAGGATCGAGACCTGAGCGACTGCCAATATCAAGAATGCTTCCTTTAGCTAGTAAAATAGAAGAATTCTTACAAGGACTTCCTTCCGTTAAACGACATTCCCAAGCAGGGAGTGTAAGACGAATGAAGGAAACGATAAAAGACCTCGACTTTATTATTGCTTCTGAGGAAGCTGCGGCAACTAGAGATGAACTTTTAAGTTACCCTGATATAAAGGAAGTGGTAGCTTCTGGTGAGACAAAGGTATCGATCATTGTGCAAGAAGGTTATGATATAGGTATTGACTTTAGAATTGTAGAACCAGAGGAATTTATTACGACTTTGCATCACTTTACTGGTTCTAAAGATCATAATGTAGCGATGAGACAGCTGGCCAAAGAGAGAAATGAGAAAATTAGTGAATATGGAATTGAAGACATAGACACTGGAGAAGTAAAGACATTTGAAACCGAGGAAGCGTTTTTCCACCATTTTGGTTTACATTATATACCTCCCGAGGTGCGTGAAAATTCAGGAGAAGTTGAAGCATTCAAAGAAAGTATTGGCTTAATTGAATCTAAAGACATTCGTGGGGATTTGCATATGCACTCTACATGGAGTGATGGTGCACAGTCGATCAGAGAAATGGCCCTTAGAAGCAAAGAAAAGGGCTATGAGTATATTGCAATTACTGATCATTCCAAGTATTTACGAGTGGCTAATGGACTAGATGAGAAGCGTCTACGTATGCAAAGAGAAGAAATTGAAAAGATTAATGAGGAAATAAGTGATTTTCATATATTTTGCGGAATTGAAATGGATATTTTACCTGATGGTTCATTGGATTTCAATGATGATTTTCTTAAAGAAATGGATTACGTAATTGGATCCATTCATTCAAGTTTCAGTCAATCAGAAGAAATCATTATGAAAAGAATCAATCATGCTTTAGAGAATCCTCATGTAGATATGATTGCTCATCCTACAGGCCGCTTAATTGGTCGCAGAGCTGGATACAAAATAAATGTGGAACAACTGATCCACAAGGCGAAGGAAACGGGAACGATTCTCGAATTGAACGCGAATCCTAACCGTTTAGATTTAAGTGCCCAGTGGCTTCGTGTTGCACAAGAGGAAGGTGTGGAGATTGCTATTAATACTGATGCCCATAGTTATCCCATGCTCGATGATATGAAAATAGGAGTAGGGACGGCTCGAAAAGGTTGGTTACAAAAAGATTCCGTTATAAATACGATGACAAAAGAACAACTGATGAAGAGACTCGGATTAAGTTAGATAAAAGGGGTTAGCATAATGAATCAACGAATCCTTGATGTTTTAGAATATAATAAAATTATTGATCAACTGATCGATCAGACGGCTTCTTCCTTAGGGAAAGAGAAAGCACTCGCTTTGAAGCCTTCTACTCAATTAAGTGAAGTAGTCCGTTGGCAAAATGAAACAGATGAAGCAGCTCAAGTCCTTCGTCTTAAAGGCCATATCCCTTTGGGCGGAATTTTTGATATTAAACCGAGTATTAAACGGACGATGATCGGTGGAATTCTAAGTTCCCTTGAGTGTTTAGATATCGCTAGTACTATTTATGGTGGAAAACAGCTTAAACGTTTTATTGAGGATATGGAAGAACCAGAATTACTGATTTTACGTGAACTAATACACGATGTCCTCCCCTTGCAGGAATTGGAAAGAAAAATAAAAAGTCGAATTGACGATCACGGTGCCGTAATGGACGGGGCTTCAGAGAAACTACGTACGATCCGTTCACGAATCCGTACATCAGAAAGCAGAGTGCGTGATCGATTGGATTCTTTTACAAAGTCAAAATCCAAAATGCTTTCAGACTCGATAGTCACGATTAGAAATGATCGCTATGTACTGCCTGTTAAGCAAGAATACCGTGGTTCAATAGGTGGTATTGTTCATGATCAATCAGCTTCAGGAGCTACTTTATTTATTGAACCACAGTCCGTTGTAGAGGTGAATAATCAACTGCAACAAGCCCGTGTAGAAGAAAAGCATGAAGTCGAAAGAATCTTGGCAGAACTATCCCAAGAAATAGCTGAAGAACAAAGCGCTTTATATCAAAACGTAGAGATTCTATCTCACGTTGATTTCATGTTTGCCCGGGCAAAGCTTGGCAGTCAAATGAAAGCAGCTATGCCTACTATGAACGAAGAAGGGCGTGTCAATTTAAGACAAGCACGTCATCCTTTTATTGACCCAAAGGATGTAGTACCGAATGATGTCAAAATTGGTGAAGACTTTACATCAATTGTAATAACTGGACCAAACACAGGTGGTAAAACGGTCATTCTTAAATTGCTCGGCTTATTTACACTTATGGCACAATCTGGGCTTCAAGTACCGGCTATGGATGGTTGTGAGTTGGCTGTATTTGAACAAGTATATGCCGATATCGGGGATGAGCAATCCATCGAACAAAGTTTGTCTACTTTCTCATCCCATATGACGAATATTGTAGACATTTTAAAACATGTAAACGAGCGTACTCTCGTCCTTTTTGATGAATTAGGTGCGGGTACAGATCCTCAAGAAGGGGCAGCTCTAGCTATGTCCATCCTTGATGAGGTTGTTAGTCGGGATGCTCGGGTAATTGCTACAACTCACTATCCAGAATTAAAAGCATACGGGTATAACCGAACAGGAGTGACGAATGCATCTGTAGAGTTTGATATAGATACATTAAAACCGACATACAGGCTCTTGATCGGAATACCAGGCCGAAGCAATGCATTTGAAATATCAAGAAAACTCGGTCTTGAAGAAAAAATTATTGATACGGCGAAACAGCATGTTGGGGCGGATTCACAAAGTGTTGAAAATATGATCGCTTCCTTAGAATCCTCAACTCGTGAAGCAGAGAAAGACTACGAAGAGGCAGAACTAAAGCGACAGGAAGCCGAGCAGCTTCATAGAGACTTACAGGATAAATGGCAGCAGTTTGAAGAAAAACGAGAGAAACTTTATCAAAAAGCCGAAGACAAAGCGCAAAAGGCCGTTGAAAAAGCAAGAGAAGAAGCTGAGAAAATTGTTAATGAAATCCGTAATATGAAAAATCAAGCTGAAATAAAGGAACATGAGTGGATTGAAGCTCGCAAAAAGCTTGATGAAGCTCAACCGAATTTATCAAGTAAAAAAAGTGCTCCTCAAAAAAGCCAAGTAAAAACAAAACAGAAAGAACTGGAACCTGGAGATGAAGTGAAACTTCTAACATTAAATCAGCAAGGCATCATATTAGAAAAAACAAGTAGCCAGGAGTATCAGGTTCAAGTAGGTGTAATGAAAGTGAAAGCAAAAACAAAAGACCTTGAATTTATAAAATCTAAACAACCTTATAAAGAAAAACCGATCGCAACCGTTAAAGGTAAAAGTCATCATGTTAAAACAGAATTGGATTTGCGTGGTGAAAGATATGAAGAAGCACTAAGTCTGTTAGAAAAGTATGTAGATGATGCTGTGCTAGCTGGTTATCCCACAGTTTCAATCATTCACGGAAAAGGAACAGGCGCCCTAAGAACAGCCGTACAAAATTATGCCAAAAACCATCGTTCCATTGCCAACTACCGATTTGGAGGAATGAATGAAGGTGGCAGTGGCGTAACCGTGTTAGAGTTAAAGTAATGACCTTAGGGAGGGCTTGAAATGATTGGCTTTTGGGAGAATACTTATGTAGAGACAGCCGCCAATTATAGTGTTGTTGTGTTATGTTTAGTTGTCTTTATGACTGTATTTGAAGTCGTAACCTCCTACAATAATTGGGATGAAATTAAAGCAGGAAATCTGGCTGTGGCTATGGCGACAAGCGGGAAAATATTTGGAATAGCTAATATATTCCGTTATTCTATTGAGCATAATGATACATTGATTCAAACAATGGGCTGGGGTTTATATGGTTTTGTATTATTACTGTTTGGTTATTTCATTTTTGAGTTCCTCACGCCTTCCTTTAAGATTGATGAGGAAATTGCAGCAGATAATAAAGCCGTTGGTTTTATTTCACTTACTATTTCTGTAGGATTATCTTTCGTTATTGGTGCCAACATAATATAAGGAGGCTGAAGGTGGAAACATTAGCAAAAATCTTAATGGGTGTAGCTGCCCTTTTTATTGTAGTGGGTGTTATATATATGTTTTTAATGTAAAAGCTTTCCCTAAATGGGAGAGCTTTTTTAAGTGCATATAGAATAAATAACTCCTCAATATTTTCAATTTTTTAAAAAATATTTCAAATTTCTTGGATATATCGTTATAATGAAAGTATTACACAGTGGGAGGAGTTTTGAGATGACTATGGAAACACGATCTTGGCATAAGCACTACCCACCAGAGATACCTACTAGCATAGCGTACGATGAAAAACCTTTGCACCATTTTTTAGAGGAAAGTGCTAAAAATTACGGAAAAAAGAAAGCGCTTTATTTTATGGGGAAAGAATTAACTTATAACGAAGTGTATGAAGATACAAAGGGATTTGCTAGTTATTTACAAAAATTGGGGCTTGAAAAGGGGGATCGAGTCTCAATTATGCTGCCCAACTGTCCACAATCAGTAATTGCTTATTATGGAGTACTAATGGCAGGTGGTGTAGTTGTGCAAACTAACCCGTTATATATGGAAAGAGAGCTTGAGTATCAGCTGAAAGACTCTGAGGCGAAGATGATATTATGTTTAGATGTGCTTTATCCAAAGGTGGCTAATGTAAAGGCCAACACGTCCGTTGAACATGTCTTTGTGACGGGAATTAAAGATTATCTACCGTTCCCTAAGAACAAAATTTATCCATTTATTCAAAGGCGTCAATACCAAATGCTTGTCAAACCTGAGCAGTCTACAGATACACATATTTGGAAAAACATGCTTGATGAAAGCAGTGGCCAAGTAGCTCCGATTGATATTGATCCAAAAGAAGATTTAGCACTTTTACAGTATACAGGGGGTACTACAGGCTTTCCTAAAGGTGTTATGCTTACCCACTTTAATCTAGTAGCTAATACGCAAATGTCCGTGAAATGGTTATATAAATCTCAAAAAGCTAAAGGAACAATGTTGGCAATTTTACCGTTTTTTCACGTTTATGGGATGACGGTGGTCATGAATTTCTCTGTAATGATGGGGAATAAGATGATTTTGATGCCTAAGTTTGAACCAGAAGATGTTTTGAAAGTAATATCAAAGCAGAAACCAACACTGTTCCCAGGAGCACCGACGATTTATATCGCCTTACTAAATCATCCTGATCTGAAGAAGTATGATTTATCTTCAATTGAAGCTTGTATTAGTGGTTCAGCACCACTTCCGATTGAAGTTCAAGAACAATTTGAAAAAGTGACAGGAGGAAAGTTAGTTGAAGGATATGGCCTTACAGAAACGTCCCCTGTTACTCACTCAAACTTTATATGGAGTAATCGAGTCAGTGGAAGTATTGGAGTTCCGTGGCCTGATACGGATGCAAAAATTTTAAAATTAGATTCAGAGGAAGAAGCGGATCATGGGGATATTGGAGAAATATCTGTTAAAGGTCCTCAAGTCATGAAAGGATATTGGAACCGACAAGAAGAAACCGACCAAGTCCTAAGTGAAGATGGGTGGTTTCGTACAGGTGATATGGGTTATGTGAATGATAATGGCTACTTTTATATTGTGGATCGTAAAAAAGATATGATTATTGCGGGCGGTTACAATATCTATCCTCGAGAAGTTGAAGAAATTCTTTACGAACATGAAGCCGTTCAAGAAGCAGTAATTATTGGAATTCCAGATCCATATAGAGGTGAGACGGTAAAAGCTTTTATAGTCAAGAAGCAGAACAGTTCAGTAACAGAAGAGGAATTGAATGAATTCTGTCGTAAAAATATAGCCGCCTTTAAAGTGCCGAGAATTTATGAATTTCGTGAGGAACTACCGAAAACCGCAGTAGGTAAAATTCTAAGACGTACTTTAGTGGAAGAAGAGAAAAAGAAGCTAGAAGATCAAAAGCCTTTGCAAAACTCATAGTTTTTTTGTTGACAGAGTTATATTTGGGTTGTAATATAATAAGTGAATGATCATTCATTCATTTTCGCAAAAAGGCAGGAGATTCTATGAATAAAGATAAGCCTAAATATAAACAAATCATCGATGCAGCGGTAGTAGTTATTGCTGAAAATGGATATCACTCCTCGCAAGTATCTAAAATTGCTAAAAAAGCAGGAGTGGCGGATGGCACCATTTATTTATATTTCAAAAATAAAGAAGACATCTTAGTTTCCTTATTTCAGGACAAAATGGGCCAGTTCATAGAGAGAATTGAACATGAAACTACATCTAAGCAGTCAGCTGAAGAGAAATTATTCACCCTTGTGGAAACACATTTTCAGCAGTTGGCTGCAGATCATCATTTAGCCATTGTAACACAACTCGAACTTCGTCAATCCAATAAAGAACTACGTTATAAAATTAATAACGTACTCAAAGGTTACTTAGCAGTCATTGATAATATCGTGGATGAAGGAATTCGTGAAAAATTGTTCCGGGATCACTTAAATCGTAGACTCGTACGTCAGTTGATTTTTGGAATGATGGATGAAGCTGTCACGAATTGGGTAATGAAGGAACAGCGATATAACTTAGAAGAACAGGCAAGGGATGTCCATAGCTTAATGGTATATGGTCTGGCTCAACCTCGTTCATAAAGGAGAGAAGAGTATTGTCTACTTTACATGTTCAGACGAATGGTCACGTAGCAATGATTACTATTCAAAGTCCACCAGCAAATGCACTATCTAGTTATATTTTAAGAGACTTATCGGATGAACTTGATTTAATTGAAAATGATGCTAATATCAAAGCAATTTTGTTGAAGGGAGAGGGGAAATTCTTTTCCGCAGGAGCGGACATTAAAGAGTTTACATCCTTTCAGAAGACTTCGGACTCTGAAAATTTAGCTAGTGAGGGGCAGAGTCTTTTTAATCGCATTGAAAATTTCCACATTCCAGTGATTGCAGCGATTCATGGAGCTGCTCTGGGAGGGGGATTAGAATTGGCTATGTCTTGCCATATTCGTTATGTAGCAAACGATGCCAAGCTAGGTCTACCTGAATTAAATTTAGGTATTATTCCCGGATTTGCTGGAACTCAAAGACTTCCAAGGTACGTAGGAACAGCAAAGGCTTATGAGATGATATTAACGGGTATTCCGATAACTGGGGAAGAAGCCGTTACTTTTGGCTTAGCTAACAAAGGTTTCCCTAATGAGCAATTAAATGAGGAAACAGAAAAATTAGCTCAATTAATTGCATCAAAGAGTGGACCCACTATTCATCATGTAATGAATCTTATCCCTTACGCCCACACTACTCAATTTCAAGATGGAATAAAAAAGGAAGCAGAGGCTTTCGGTAGTGTATTTGGTAATCAAGATGCGCGCGAAGGTGTGCAAGCTTTTATAGAAAAAAGAAAGCCAGAATTTAAAGATCAATAGTTTAGGAGGGTTCTTAAATGAACATTTATGTATTGCTGAAAAGAACATTTGATACAGAGGAAAAAATAACCATTAGCAACGGGAAAATTGAAGAAGATGGAGCAGAATTTATTATTAACCCTTACGATGAATATGCAGTTGAAGAGGCTATTAATTTACGTGAGGCTCATGGTGGAGAAGTAACAGTTGTGACGATTGGTGAAGAAGATGCAGAAAAACAATTACGTACTGCGCTTGCTATGGGTGCGGATAAAGCAGTGTTAATCAATACGGAAGATGACCTAGAAGAGGGAGACCAGTTCACAACCGTTAAGATCTTAGAAGCTTTCTTTGAAGGTCGTGAAGTTGACATTATTCTTGGTGGTAACGTAGCTATAGATGAGGCAAGTGGCCAAGTTGGTCCTCGCTTAGCCGAACGTTTAGACATTCCGTGTATTACAACGATTACGAATATTGAGGTAGAAGGTAATGACGTTCATATTGAGCGTGACGTTGAGGGTGATGTGGAGAAAGTGGATACATCACTTCCGTTAATTGTTACTTGTCAACAAGGTTTGAATGAACCTCGTTATCCATCATTACCAGGGATTATGAAGGCAAAGAAAAAGCCATTAGAAGAACTTGAGCTAGATGACCTGGACTTGGATGAAGATGACGTAGAACCCAAAACAAGAACAACAGAAATTTTTCTTCCACCTGAAAAACAGACAGGAAAAGTCCTTGAAGGTGAAACTGCC
Organism: Halobacillus seohaensis; assembly: GCF_042663045.1. Lineage (NCBI taxonomy): Bacteria > Bacillati > Bacillota > Bacilli > Caryophanales > Bacillaceae > Halobacillus > Halobacillus seohaensis. The sequence continues at coordinate 135,361 of NZ_JBHSZV010000014.1, forward strand.
GAGCAAGTAAAAGAATTAGTATCCTTACTAAAAACAGAAGCCAAAGTACTATAAAGACCGATAAGGAAAGGAGACTTACTATGAGTAAGAAAGTATTAGTAATCGGGGAAGCTCGTGAAGGATCCCTTAGAAATGTTACATTTGAAGCTATTGCAACGGCTAGTATTATTAGTGATGGAGGAGAAGTAGTTGGAGTCATCTGTGGCACAGATAACTTGGAAGAAATGGGTCAAGAAATGATTTACTATGGCGCTGATCGTGTGATCACTGTCGCAAACGAAGATTTGAAAACGTATACATCTGATGGCTATGGTCAAGCAATCCAGGCTGTAATTAATGATGAATCTCCTGAAGGAATCGTAATGGGGCATACATCAATAGGAAAAGATTTAACCCCTAAGTTGGCCAGCCGTCTAGAGTCTGGACTGATTTCAGATGTTACAGAAGTTACAGAAGATGGAGGTAGTGTTGTATTTACAAGACCGATTTATTCTGGTAAAGCTTTCGAGAAAAAAGAAATCATTGAAGGATTGGTTTTTGTAACCATCCGACCGAATAACATTCCAGTAGGTACTCGTGATGACTCTCGTATGGGCGAAGTTACTCAGAAGAGCGTTGATATTCGAAATATTCGTACTGTCATTAGAGATGTGATTCGCAAGTCCTCGGATGGAGTAGATCTTTCTGAAGCTAAAGTTATTGTAGCTGGAGGACGTGGTGTGAAAAGTGAGGAAGGCTTTGAACCACTAGAACAATTGTCTGAAGTATTAGGTGGTACTGTTGGGGCATCCCGTGGGGCGTGTGATGCGGGCTATTGTGACTATTCCTTACAAATCGGGCAAACAGGTAAAGTAGTTACACCGGACTTATACATTGCCTGTGGAATATCGGGGGCTATTCAACACTTAGCTGGCATGTCTAATTCTAAAGTAATCGTTGCTATTAACAAAGATCCTGAAGCAAATATCTTTAATGTTGCTGATTATGGAATTGTTGGAGATTTGTTCGATGTTGTACCGAAATTAATAGAAGAGATAAAACAAATGAAAGTAAATGCATAGAATTTTGTAAGGGTGAAGGTTAAAGCTATATGCTTTAACCTTTTATTTTTTTAAAATACACAAAACAAGCAGTGTATTTTAAAAAATTCTCATATTAAGCTAAAATTGAAAAATACCAAATGAAATATATGTTGGTAATGGTTGTTGTGAGTGATGAAGGTTAGTTTTTAGAGGCGTTTATTTGCGGTGGGAGGCAGGATATAGTCGACACTCGAGTCCTAAGCAATAAGGAAAAAACTCTTTCCCTTTGCCGTCTTGTTTATCCTTGTTGTGTCTGACGAATGCTTCCATAATTCAATCAAACAAATTGTTAGTCACTTAAAATAGAAAGTGATATACTCATTACAGACTAAATGAACGAGGAGGAATTTTAAGATGGCACTTGTTAAAGGAACTGATCAAAACTTTTCAGAAGAAACTAATGAAGGTCTAGTACTTGCAGATTTTTGGGCTCCATGGTGTGGACCTTGTAAAATGATAGCTCCAGTTCTCGAGGAACTTGATGAAGAAATGAGTGATCAAGTTAAGATTGTTAAACTTGATGTTGACGAAAACCAAGAAACAGCGAGTAAGTTTGGAGTTATGAGTATTCCAACACTACTTCTTTTCAAAGATGGGAAAGTTGTGGACCAAGTTATCGGCTTCCAACCAAAAGAAGCACTAGCTGAATTGATTACTAAGCACTCTTAATGATTTGTAAGTTACACGGCCACGTTGCTCAGCAACGTGGCTTTTTGCTGTATAACGATTCTTAGATGTGTTACCTTTCTTATAAGAACCTCAATGAGGGTGGAGTGAGGAACAATGAATAACAATATAAAAGAAAAATTAGCTGTATTACCGGATCAACCGGGCTGTTATTTAATGAAAGATAAACAGAATTCTATTATTTATGTAGGAAAAGCCAAAGTGCTGAAAAATAGGGTTCGCTCCTATTTTACGGGAGCTCATGATGGGAAAACTCAACGCCTTGTGCAAGAAATTATGGACTTCGAATATATTGTTACGACTTCTGAAATCGAAGCATTAATTTTAGAAATGAATTTAATTAAGAAACACGATCCCAAATACAATGTGATGTTAAAAGATGATAAAACATATCCATACCTTAAAGTAACCGCTGAAAGACATCCTAAGCTTATCGTAACTCGTAAGGTGAAAAAGGATAAAGGTAAATATTTCGGACCGTTTCCTAATGTGATTGCGGCTAGGGAGACGAAGAAGCTGTTGGATCGTCTTTATCCATTAAGAAAATGTAATACAATGCCTGATCGTGTATGTTTGTATTATCATATGCATCAATGTTTAGGACCTTGTGAATTCCCTGTATCTCAAGAAACAAATCAAGAAATTGTACAAAATATTACATCCTTCCTAGGGGGAGGACACAAAGAAATTAAAAGCGATTTAAAAAGAAAAATGCAGGAAGCTTCAGAAAGCTTGGATTTTGAACGTGCTAAAGAATTTAGGGATCAAATCGAACATATTGAATCGGTTATGGAACAGCAAAAAATGTCTATGAATGATCAAGTTAACCGTGATGTTTTTGGCTATTCTTTTAACAAAGGATGGATGTGTGTACAAGTTTTTTTCGTGCGCCAAGGCAAGTTAATCGAACGAGATGTCGCTCTTTTCCCATTCTTTGATGATCCTGAAGAGACGTTTCTAAGTTATATTGGACGATTCTACTTACACCAGAATCACCCTTATCCAAAGGAAATACTGGTTCCTGTAGGTACAAATACTGATGTGTTAGAAGGGGTTGTAGATGCAAAGGTTATGATCCCGATGCGTGGGCGAAAGAAAGAACTTGTTCAATTATCAATGAAAAATGCTGAGATTGCTTTAGAAGAAAAGTTCGCACTCATTGAACGAGATGAAGAGCGAACAATTAAAGCTGCAGAAACACTTGGCGATGCATTAAATATTGAAACCCCACATAGAATTGAAGCTTTTGATAATTCGAATATCCAGGGGACAGATCCAGTTTCGGCCATGGTTGCATTTATTGATGGTAAGCCAAATAAAAAAGAATATCGTAAATATAAAGTTAAAGATGTAAAAGGTCCAGATGATTATGAAACGATGCGTGAAGTGATCAGAAGAAGGTATACTAGGGTCTTAAAAGAAGAGTTACCTTTACCCGATTTAATAGTAGTAGACGGTGGGAAAGGTCAAATGACTGCAGCATTAGATATATTAGAAAATGAACTAGGATTAGATATTCCAATTTGCGGACTTGCTAAAGACGATAAGCATAAAACAAGTGAATTATTATATGGGGATCCCCCAACCTTTGTTAATTTAGATCGAAATTCGCAAGAGTTTTATTTAGTGCAGCGAATTCAGGATGAAGTTCACCGCTTTGCTATTTCATTTCACAGGCAACTTCGAGGAAAAGGAGCGATTCAATCGGAGCTTGACCAGATTCCTGGGGTCGGCCAAAAGCGAAGACGACTATTACTGCGACATTTTAAGTCTGTAAAAGAAATTAAAGAAGCAACACTAGAAGATATGACGAAATTAGGTGTTCCAGCACCGGTTGCACAAAACATTCTTGAAGTGTTAAATGAAGAAGAAGAGCCAGCTGAAGAATAGCAGCTGGCTCTTCTCTATTCTTTTGTAGCTGTTATTACAACGATATGTTCCTTTGAACTGATTTCTTCTATACACTCATATGTATCTCCCGTAATGGATTGTAAAGTTTCAGCTAAAAAACCACATTCTAGTCTAAAGTCAACCTTGTATATTTTTTGGTTTAAACGTTTTTCAACGATGTGTCCTTGAAGATGAAAAATCATTTCCTTTCTTTTTTCCTTTATGAGCTGCAAGGCTCCCCAGCCCATATATTGAAAAAATTCATATAAATCCTCAAATGTAGTTGCCGTTGTTTCACGGGCAATATTCTTACCCATAAAGTAAAGCAGATAGGGCGAATCCTTACCTAGAAAATCAGGCAAGGTGTAGTAGCGCAATAGGTCAAAACCAGCTCCTGTAGCTACTAGCGATGAGATATTTTCTGTTGACAACTTAGCTGTTTCTTTCATAACGCTCATTCCTTTCTACACAATTATTATCGCTTGAATTGGCAAAACTAGCAACAGTAATTCATCGATTTTACTTAATTAGGCGAATTTGATTTTTCCGTAAATAATGGGTAGGTTTTCTTGACGCTACTCTAGGATAGAAGTACAATATACGTGTCACAAATTGTACATTTTGCAGTTTTGTTTAGGGAAATATGGGGATTTCCCATCTTGTTTAAGCAATTTTTAAAGCGCTTAACTGTCTGAAAAATGCACAAAACTTATATTGTTATCATTTTGAGGGGGGTAAACATGGCAGGAACACGCGGATACGTTAACCGAAGATTACATTCACTTTTGGGAGTAGTACCAATTGGATTGTTCTTAATCCAGCACTTAACTGTGAACTTTTTTGCAACTCGTGGTCCAGAGGCGTTTAATTCGGCAGCACACTTTATGGAGAGCTTACCTTATCGATATGTCCTGGAAATATTTATTATTTTCTTACCACTGTTGTTTCATTCGATTTATGGAGTTTACATTGCATTCACAGCTAAAAGTAATTTGAAGAACTTTGGTTACTTCAGAAACTGGATGTTTATGCTGCAACGATTCACGGGTATTATAACCCTCATATTCATAGCGTGGCACGTATGGGAAACTCGTATCGCTATAGGATTTGGTTGGGCTGATTTAAATTATCAATTGATGGAAGGTATCCTTACTGACCCATTCTTTTTCTGGTTCTACATAGTAGGGGTTGTTTCAACCACATTCCACTTCTCGAATGGTCTTTGGTCCTTCTTTGTTAGCTGGGGAATTACCGTTTCTCCACGTTCTCAGTTAGTTATGACATATGTTAGCATTATTGTTTTTGTTGCTATTTCCTACGTAGGTGTTCGTACATTAATTCAGTTTGCTTACGGAGTATAAAAAGTTTTAACAATGAAACTCGAATTAGAAAGTCAAGGGAGTGAACATTTATCATGAGTAATCGAAATATAGTTATTGTTGGCGGGGGTCTAGCTGGCCTCATGGCAACAATTAAGGCAGCAGAAAAAGGCATCCATGTCGACTTGTTATCTGTAGTGCCTGTTAAACGTTCTCACTCTGTATGCGCCCAAGGTGGTATCAATGGAGCAGTTAACACAAAAGGTGAGGGAGACTCACCATGGGAACACTTTGATGATACAGTTTATGGAGGAGATTTCTTAGCAAACCAGCCTCCCGTCAAAGCAATGTGTGACGCTGCACCTGGGATCATTCACTTGTTAGATCGCATGGGTGTTATGTTTAATCGTACTCCTGAGGGTCTACTTGACTTCCGTCGTTTTGGCGGAACTCAGCATCATAGAACAGCATTTGCAGGGGCAACTACAGGTCAACAGTTGTTATATGCTTTGGATGAGCAAGTTCGCCGTCATGAAGTGAATGGACTTGTTACTAAATATGAAAACTGGGAATTCCTTTCAGCTATTGTTGATGATGAAGGGGTAGGCCGTGGTGTGATTGGTCAGAATTTGAGCAACCATGAGATTAAACCTTTCCCTAGTGATGCTGTGATTATGGCTACGGGAGGTCCAGGGATTATTTTCGGGAAGTCGACGAACTCCGTTATTAACACTGGTTCTGCAGCAGCTGCTCTTTATCAACAAGGGGTTAATTACGCAAATGGGGAATTTATTCAAATACATCCAACTGCAATCCCGGGAGATGACAAACTTCGTCTTATGAGTGAGTCAGCTCGTGGGGAAGGTGGACGAGTTTGGACGTATAAAGATGGTGAACCTTGGTATTTTCTCGAAGAAAAGTACCCTGCATACGGTAACTTAGTTCCACGTGATATTGCAACTCGCGAAATTTTCGATGTATGTGTTAATCAAAAGCTAGGAATTAATGGTGAAAACATGGTGTACTTAGATCTTTCTCATAAAGATCCTAAGGAATTAGACGTTAAGCTCGGTGGTATCATAGAAATTTATGAAAAATTCGTTGGAGATGATCCTAAAAAAGTTCCAATGAAGATCTTCCCAGCTGTTCATTACTCTATGGGCGGTATGTGGGTTGATTTTGATCAAATGACAAATATTCCTGGAATTTTTGCTGCAGGTGAATGTGATTATACACAGCATGGAGGTAACCGTTTGGGAGCAAATTCATTGCTTTCTTCGATTTATGGTGGAATGGTTGCAGGTCCTAATGCAGTTGAATATACTGAAAACCTTGAAACGATCTCGGATGAAATGAGTTCATCTTTATTTGATAAGAAATTAAAAGAAGAACAAGAGAAATTCGAGGCGATTATGAGTATGGATGGCGATGAGAATGCTTACCAGATTCATAAAGAATTGGGTGAATGGATGACCGATAATGTAACAGTTGTAAGAGATAATGAAAAGCTTCTTAAAACAGATGAAAAGATCGTTGAATTAATGGAACGTTATCAGCGTATTAACATTAATGATACATCACGTTGGAGTAATCAGGGAGCTATGTTCACTCGTCAACTTTGGAATATGCTACAGCTCGCACGTGTGATCACGCAAGGTGCCTACAATCGTAATGAAAGCCGTGGTGCTCATTATAAGCCTGAATTTCCGGATCGTAACGACGAAGACTGGTTGAAAACAACGGTTGCAAGCTATGATAAAGAAAATAATAAGCCAGTTTTCCGTTATGACTCTGTAGATACATCTCTTATTGAACCGCGTAAGCGCGATTATTCTAAAAGCAAATAAAGGAGGTCTATCATTATGAGCGAAGATAAAACAATTACGTTTATAATCACGCGTCAGGACGATCCAGAATCTGATTCATATGAGGAAACCTTCGAGATTCCTTATCGGAATAATATGAATGTTATTTCTGCTTTAATGGAGGTACGTCGTAACCCAGTGAATGCTGATGGGGATGCGACAACTCCAGTATATTGGGATATGGGATGTTTAGAAGAGGTATGTGGAGCTTGTTCCATGGTAATTAACGGTAAGCCGAGACAGTCTTGTACGGCTCTCGTAGACCAATTGGAACAACCTATTAGACTAGCTCCTATGTCAACCTTTCCTGTGAACCGTGATTTAGCAGTGGATCGTAGTCGGATGTTTGATTCATTGAAAAAAGTTAAAGCGTGGGTACCAATTGACGGTACACACGACCTCGGTCCTGGTCCTAAGATGCCTGAGAGTAAGCGTCAATGGGCCTATGAATTATCAAAATGTATGACTTGTGGAGTTTGTTTGGAAGCTTGCCCTAACGTTAATAGCAAGTCAGATTTTATTGGTCCAGCTGCACTTTCTCAAGTTCGTTTATTTAATTCCCATCCAACGGGTGCAATGAATAAGAGTGAACGCGTACAAACCATTATGGATGAGGAAGGATTAATGGGCTGTGGTAATGCACAAAACTGTGTGGAATCTTGTCCAAAAGGAATCCCTTTAACGACTTCAATCGCAGCCTTGAATCGTGATACGGCCATTGAATCTTTCAAAAGCTTCTTTGGTAGTGATCAACGCATTTAATCAAGTGCTAAATATGAGAAACCAAACCACTGTCCTTAGGCAGTGGTTTTTTTATGATGAAGGGTTGTGTGACTATATTCTAGTAGTATAATAGAAAAGACCTTAGATGTTAGAAGGTGGACATAATGAATAAAAAAGAATTATTAATTTTACTATTTATATTAATATCTGCAAGTTACATAACATTTATATCCGTAACACAGCCATTTTTAGGGATCGAAGTTAAACAGACAAACGGGGAGTGGGTCGTCTCAAGTATTAATGGAGATAGTTGGGCTGATGAGCACGAAATTCCTTTGGGGGCTACGGTTGCATCAATCAACTCTAAGTCTCCAAATGAGCACTACACCGTCCATATGTTTAATAATCTAGAAAATGCGAATTCATTTACTTTAGTAGATGATAAAAATGTACGGTTATACGAAAATATCGATAAATCCTCTGCAACCCATTGGACGCTTTTTATTATCACACCTATTATATTTTTAGCAGCAGTTCTATGGATTTCTCATCTTGTTTTTCAAAAAGTAGAGAAACGTTTTTCTGCTAATCTACTCATGTTATTCTTTTTAGCGATCGGTTTGGGATACGTTAGTAATAGTGGAGCTGTACGAGATGATTTATATAGTGTCTTTTTAAATACTTTTCTATTTCTTCTTTCTCCTGTTATTTTGATTCACTATTTGTATAATTACTTTGCTGAATTAGATATTTACTGGTTTTCTAAAACGTGGTTTAAAAAACTTTATATCATAGTGGTATCTGTGACAATTGTAGAAAGTTTATTTTTAGTTACGACTCAGTACCCATCATTTTTTTATCAGGTTCCGAGTTTTTTATTATTAGCTTTATATATCATTTCCTTTTTTATAATTTATCGAGGGCTTTATCTTTATAGAAACCATTCACATGGGACGATGTTTAAATATATGAGCGTGGGGATGACTGTAGCCTTTGTTCCCTATATTCTCTTATATTTACTCCCTGCTCTAACTATTGGTGTGAAATTGATTCCACTTGAGTTTGCGGCTGTCTTTCTCATAGCCTTACCTATTACATTTATGTACTTAGTCACACGCGAACAGCTGATAGATATTGACTTTTATATGGGACGTTTGAGGTACTATGCATTATTATCTACGGTACCTAGTTTACTAATCACGATAGCATTAGCTGTATTCATAGATAATTCATTATCCTTCATTCACTATGTAGAAGTGTTTCTAATTATCAACATACTTCTAATCATTTTTCTTTCTTTAAAAGAATTCTTGGACTTTAAGTTACAAAAGTATTTATTTGCTGCCAGGTATAGCTATCAAGAGAGCATGCACCGTATGTCAAAAAATATGAAGGATCAAACAAATGCCGTGGATTTAATGAAGGTACTAAGAAATGAGATTAGTAATGTATTAAATGTTCGGGATATATATATTTACTCAAAACATAATAAAAAGGATGTTTATTGTGTCTATGATCCTATTCCAGAAGATATACTAGGGCATTTTGGAGAGTATTTTACGGATCATGGATATGATATTGGAGCGATTATTGAAACAGAAAAAGGTTTTGGTGTTATTGTCGGATTTTCATTAGAAAAGATAACAATGCTGTGGTGTAAAGGGAAGAAGGATTTCACTAGACTTAACAGAGATGAGAAGACTTATCTACAAACGATCTCTCATAATGCCAACATTGCAATTGAGAATATGAACCTAATCGAGGATTTGCTTAAGGAGCTAAGAACATTAAGAAGTGATCAAACTCAGCAGTATCCTGCGTGGTTATCTCGTCTACTATTCTCTATTGCAGAAAATCAAAGAAAACAATTATCCATTGATCTTCATGATACAGTTTTACAAGAACAACTCTATCTCTACCGCAGAATGGATGATTTGATCGGGAAGCGAAAGGATCTACCGAAGACGTTATCTACTGAGTTAGGTATGTTCAAGGAATCAATATTAGATAGCATTCATTTAATTCGAGAAACGTGTAACGAGTTGAGACCAGCTTTTATAGAGGAGTTAGGTTTAGTGAATGCCCTAGAAGATTTGATTGAACAATACCAGCTTCGCTCAAATTTTACCGTATATTTCTCTCACAAGGAATTTGATGCGGCATTGGATCAGGAGAGGATTTTGGCGATCTTTAGAATTGTGCAGGAATTTCTATCTAATGCGATGAAGCATTCGGAGGCAAAGACAGTAAAACTTAATTTGTCAAACGATCATAAACAAGTGTCACTGCTATATTCTGATGATGGACAAGGGATGGACTATTCTTTTCAAAGAGACTTATTTTCTCACATCGGGTTATCTGGCATTGAACAAAGAGTTCATGGTTTAAATGGAAGTCTAAATATTAAAACAGAAATTGACGCAGGTTTTAAATCGACTATTACATTCCCATATAACATGAGTAAGGAGGCTAAGGTATGACCCGTGTTCTTATTGTAGATGACCATCCAGCTGTAGGTGCTGGAACGAAATCTATGCTCGAACAGGAAGAAGATATGCAAGTAGACGTAATTGATCAAATTGAGCAAACAGAAACTATGCTCAGCAATCATATATATGACATTGTTTTACTCGATTTATATATGCCAGGAATGAGCGGAGTTGACTTAGCTAAAGAACTACGAAAGAGTTATCCGGATTTAATCATTCTCATTTATACTGGGTTTGACTTGAATACTCACTTTAATATGCTGGTCGAGGCAAACATTAACGGATTTGTCAGTAAAACAGCTTCAAGTGAACAATTGATTAATGTGATTCGCTGTGCTCTAAGAGATGAAGTTGTTATACCTTTACACTTATTCAAGCAATTAAGGCGTTCAGAGGCTAGTGTTAGTCATAGTGTACAGAATAAGGATATAGACTTTTCTTTAAATGAAAAGGAGCAATCTATTTTAAAAGAAGTCTCTTCCGGTTTGACCAATCGTGAAATTGCTCAAACCCTTCACATGTCTCAACGTAGTGTAGAGTATACGTTGACCGGAATATTTAATAAGTTAACTGTTAAATCACGTACGGAAGCATTATTTAAGGCTCAAGAATTAGGGCTCGTTTCTAAAACATAATCGACCGCACAGGGCCATCCCTTCATTCATACGATATTATGACTAAATAATTCCCTCCAATAAAGCTCTAGATAACAAGGAGGGGTACGCTTGTGAAGGAGGAGGGCTATAGGCCAGCACAAATTCTTACAAAACGAGAGCGCGAAGTTTTCGAGCTTTTAGTTCAAGATAAGACGACGAAAGATATAGCCAAGGAACTTTTTATTTCTGAAAAAACGGTTAGAAATCATATTTCTAACACCATGCAAAAACTTGGAGTTAAAGGTAGGTCTCAGGCTGTTGTAGAGTTACTACGTATGGGTGAATTGAAACTGTAGGCTCAGGCAATTAAGACTTATCGGTTAAGGAAGGCCCTTCAGGTACTGGATGAACGATATATTTCCATACCTGAGAGGGTTTTAAAATTACGTTTTATCTTGAATTTTAATTATAAAAGAATAAACTATAGACAATAGATCATTTCATTAGGAGTGTTGCATGTGGTTTACACACATCCACCAGCTATAATTGCCGATGTTGAGAAGGAATTAAGGTACATATCCGGTATAATTAAACAAAAGGGAAGAGAAATTCTGAATCAATACCCTATAACTGCGCCACAATTCGTTGCTTTGCAATGGCTACTTGATAAAGGAGACTTAACGATAGGCGAACTGTCAGACCATATTCATTTAGCTTGTAGTACGACAACAGATCTCGTGGATCGAATGGAAAAAAATAATTTGGTGGAACGAGTTCGTGATCCAAACGACAAACGTGTTGTTCGGATTCATGTATTAGATAAAGGGGAAGAAATTATATATGAAGTAATTGAAAAGAGACAGGACTATTTAAAAGCAGTACTCAATGATATTCCCAGAAATGAAGTCGAAAGTTTAAACAAATTATTAAGTCTTTTACATGAAAACATGCTTGATACATCCGAGAAGAAGCAGAGAGAGGGATAATATTGCAACAGCCTATAGGAGTAATTGATTCAGGAGTTGGTGGTCTGACAGTTTCACGTGAGTTAATGAGGCAGCTTCCAAAGGAGAAGCTTATTTATTTGGGTGATACCGAAAGATGTCCTTATGGGCCTCGTTCAAAAGAGCAAGTTAAACGATATACGTGGCAAATGGTCCATTATCTGTTAGGGAAAAATATAAAATTGTTAATAGTAGCTTGTAATACGGCTACCGCTTATACATTAAGTGAATTACAGTCAGCCTTATTAATTCCTGTTATTGGGGTGATTGAACCAGGAGCGAGAGCGGCAATTAAAAATAGTCAAAATAAACAAATTGGTGTAATAGGCACAGAAGGAACGATTAATAGTAAAGCTTATCCAAACACATTAAAAGGGGTTGACCATAAGATACAGGTTGATGGACTAGCATGTCCGAGATTTGTACCGATGATTGAGGATGGGGTATTTAAGGGAGAAGAAGCTGAAGCGGTTGTTGCTCAAACTTTACAACCGTTGAAGAATAAAAGTAATATGGATACACTTATTCTTGGGTGTACCCATTATCCGATCATTAAGGATCTCGTACAAGCTGAAATGGGCCCACATATCCAAGTTATTAGTTCGGGTGAAGAAACTGCTCGAGAAGCAAGTTTGATCTTGGCATACCATAAATCTCTAGAACAAGGAAACATAGCTCCTGTTCATGAGTTTTTTACCACGGGAAATATAGAAAAATTTCGACACATCGCCAATCAATGGTTTGAAGAACCTATTCAAGTCTTAGAGTGGGTCAGTCTTGATCCTATGAAAAGCTCTGCAAAATAATTGTGGAGCTTTTTTATGTTCTTGAAAAATTCTATTCTAAACTCTGATTAAGCTCGTATATATGGTAGTACAAACTATCATGGGAGGGAAAGGCATGAAGACATGCGGAATTAAGCCCTTATCTATTGTTGCGCTTCTAAGTATGGGGTTACTCACTGGCTGTCTCTTTGAAGGTGAGCAATCCATGGAGGAAATGGATGCTCCTCCTGAAGAGGAAGAAGCAACAAGTACAGATACGATTAGTGAAGAAACTGAAAGTGATGGGGAAGATATAGAAGGAGAGGAAGGGGAAGAGGAAGAAGGAGAAACAACAGGAAGTGTACAGAGAGAGTTATATTTACTCGATTCTAATGGGATGGTTGTTCCACAAACTATTGAACTTCCTGCCTCTAAAGAAGTAGCGTCACAAGCACTAGAATACTTGGTGAAGGATGGTCCAGTGACTGAATTGTTGCCATCAGGCTTTGGAGCAGTCTTACCGGCAGGAACACAAATCCAGGGAGTAAATCTGAAAGAGGATGGTACAGCCATTGTAGATGTGTCAAAGGAATTTGAGGAATATCAAGCAGAGGATGAAGAGGCTATACTGCAAGCGATGACGTATACGCTGACACAATTTGAAAGTGTAAAGAGCATTAAGCTATGGATTAACGGTTATGAGCAAGATACAATGCCTGTTAGCGGGACTCCTATAACTGGAGGGGTTTCCCGCTCAAACGGGATTAATCTTCAAGAAAGTGCTGTTAATGACTTAGTAAATAGTGAACCAGTGACCGTTTATTATCCTTCACAACAAGACGGACAAGAAGTTTACCAAGTTCCAGTAACCACTCGCGTAACAGATCAGGAAGATCTATACACATCTGTTGTACAAACCCTTTTGAATGGTCCAGACTTAGGAACATCTTTACTTCAGCCTTTTAATGATGGTGCCGAAGTTAGCAATACTGAACTGAATGATGGAGTTCTCACCGTAACATTTAATGAGGCTCTTCTGACGGGAGAAGAAACGAAAGCTCTCTCGGATGAAGCATTGGCAAGCTTAGTTATGAGTTTGACTAATTTACCGGACGTAGAATCTGTTGATATTAAGGTAGATGGAGTCGAACAAGTAATGAATGAAGCAGGAGAATTATTAAGTGAACCCGTTACACAAACCGATGTGCAAAATGCTAAAAGCTTATAATTTTTATTGAATAGAGCCACTCTATTATAGGAGTGGCTCTATTTTTGATTCTGTAAACGAAGAGATACTTATGTTAAGATAAGCAAGGATATAGGTTGTATGAAAAGGAGGACTTTAACGATGAGAAGTGATCAACGTGAGGTCAATGAATTAAGAAATATTACCATTGAGACAGACTATGTAAAACATCCAGAGGGATCTGTTTTAATAAGCTTTGGAGATACAAAAGTAATTTGCAATGCAAGTGTCGAGGATCGTGTTCCTCCATTTTTACGAGGGCAAGGGAAAGGCTGGATTACAGCAGAATATGCTATGCTTCCTCGAGCAACCGAACAGCGAAATATTAGAGAGTCATCTAAAGGGAAAGTTTCTGGAAGAACCATGGAAATACAGAGGCTAATCGGTCGCGCGCTACGAGCAGTTGTTGATTTAGATAAAATTGGAGAACGAACACTATGGGTTGATTGTGACGTGATCCAGGCTGATGGAGGAACGAGAACAGCTTCAATTACAGGAGCTTTTGTGGCAGTTGTTATTGCTTTTGGGAAACTAGTTGAAAAAGGTAAAATTAAACAGCTTCCTGTTAATGATTTTTTAACAGCCATCTCAGTCGGTGTGTTAGATAATGGAAAAGAAATTCTTGATTTATGCTATGAAGAAGATAGTAAAGCACATGTAGATATGAACGTGGTTATGACAGGACAAGGTGAATTTGTAGAATTGCAAGGTACTGGTGAAGAAGCAACGTTTTCCATGAATCAGCTTCAAACGATGCTTTCCCTTGCTCAACAAGGAGTAGATGAATTGACCACCTTACAAAAAGAGGCAATTGGCAAATGGGCAGCAGTTATCGAAAGTAAACAATCCTCAAGTGTTGCAGGAGAGTAAATTCATGAAGCAATTAGTAGTCGCCACTAAAAATGCAGGAAAAGTAGAAGAATTTCGTGAGATGCTTTCTAAATATGGAATTCAGGTTAAGTCGCTTTTAGATTTTGATGAGCCCGTAGAAAATATCGTTGAAGATGGAGAAACATTTGAAGATAACGCAACAATAAAGGCAGAAGCGGTGTCAAAGAAGTTTCAAGTTCCTGTAGTTGCTGATGATTCGGGTTTAGAAATCGATGCATTACAAGGGGCTCCTGGAATTTATTCAGCACGATATGCGGGGGAAGAAAAGAATGATCAGAAAAACCTTGAGAAAGTTCTTCGTGAACTAAAAGAGGTCTCTACTGGAAAACGTACAGCACGTTTCGTTTGTGCGATTGCTGTAGCCCGTCCAGGTCACGCTACTTTTGTGAAAAGAGGAACATGCGAAGGAACAATATCAGAACAACCAAGTGGAGAAGAAGGGTTTGGTTACGATCCAATTTTCATCCCGCAACATTCAGATCGTACAATGGCTGAACATACTTCTGTTGAGAAAAATTCGATCAGTCATCGTAATCATGCTATTCTAAAGATAGAACAATGGATACAAGATTTTTCATAACGAGGTGATCTCATGTCAAAGGTGTTAATTATAAGTGACACACATGGACTAACAGAGAAAGTTATTGAAATTAAACAACGACACCAAGATGAAGTCGATGCCATGATTCATTGTGGAGACTCTGAACTAAGCTACCATTCGGAAGAACTTCAGGGATTTCACTATGCTAAAGGAAACTGCGATTTTGAAGCCGAAATGGAAAATGAGCAGGTAGTCACTGTAGGTGATCTTACTTTTCTCGTCGTTCACGGTCACCTTCATCAAGTGAAATCAACACTTATGCCGTTATCCTATCGGGCAGACGAAGTAGGAGCGCAAATCGCCTGCTTTGGTCACTCTCACATGGCTGGAGCGGAAAAAATGAAGGATAAGCTGTTCATGAACCCGGGAAGTGCCCGACAACCTAGAGACCGGGATGAACCGACCTATGCGATTATCGAATGGGAAACACTTGGAAACGTACAGTTGCAATTTTATCATGTCAACGGTAAACCACTTCCTGAATTGAAGATGGAAGTCTCACTTGTAGCAAAGAATTAATTTAATTCTTTGCTACAAAAGATATTGACAAAATGCCAATATCTTTATATAATAATCCTTGTCCGAAAAAAACATGGCAATAAAAAATCATAATGAATAAATGTTTACAGTGCGGGTGTAGTTTAGTGGTAAAACCTCAGCCTTCCAAGCTGATGATGAGGGTTCGATTCCCTTCACCCGCTCCATTATTATACTTTACATATTATTTGTCCCAGTAGCTCAGCAGGATAGAGCAACAGCCTTCTAAGCTGTGGGTCGCAGGTTCGAATCCTGCCTGGGACACTAACTAACAAAACGCTGAATCTCTTGTATATCAAGGGATTCAGCGTTTCTTTTATCTAAACCATATATAAGGTTGTTTCAGTCCCATAACCCATTTTGGGACTGAACTGGTGTTGGATTTTTTATGTATTGTCCTACCCATTAAATTTTTTGTAGAATTCATTTTGATGTAACGGGATAATTATATAAATAAATCACCTATACTTGTATGACTTAAAAAGTATCCAATGCGAGGGAGTCACTTTAAAGTTTGTGGCAAGTTAAGAAAATCTTTTTTTACAAAGTCAGTACGAGGAGAATCGAGACGAATACCTTTACCGGGAAAATTTAATAGAATCTCTTGAACATATTTTTGTAAAAGAACAGTAAATTTTCACTCCCGCTCATAACGTTAATTATGAGCGGTTTTTTATTTATTATTTTTCAGAACTGGAGAAAGGGGATGAGTTGAGAAATTTTCGTGAAACAAATAACGAATATTTGTTCTTAAATCATTGAACATAATATAGTTTTGCTCAAGTCCTCTCAAATAGAATCGAATAGTACCCTGTAGTTTTCGGTTGACTATAATACCCTGCGTGGGTATAGTAAAATATAAAGAAAAAGGAAGTGATTAATATGGATGAATTCTTACATGATCACCCAAGTAAACCAAGAACACAAGATGAAAAGCAAAAAGTCATTAACCGTTTGAAACGCATAGAGGGTCAAGTTCGCGGAATACAGAAAATGGTGGAAGATGATCGGTATTGTATGGATATTTTAGTACAACTTAGCGCAACACAATCCGCTTTAAAAAATGTAGGTTTCTCTGTCACTGAACGCCATCTCAATCATTGTGTTAGTGATGCTATCAGGCAAGGGGATGGTAAAGAAACCATTGAGGAATTAATGAATGTTATGAAGCAGTTTTCCAAGTAAGGAGGGAACATTATGGGAGAAACAAATCATGCAACACTTGGTATAACAGGAATGACCTGTGCTGCTTGTTCCACTCGTGTTGAAAAAGTGTTAAATAAAATGGATGGAGTCGACGCTCAAGTCAATTTAACAACAGAAAAGGCAACCGTAGACTACGATTCAGAGAAGGCTTCCATTGAGGATATTACGAAAAAAATAGAAAATACTGGATACGGTGTTTTAATGGAAAAAAAGGAATTAGATGTTTTGGGAATGACTTGTGCTGCTTGCTCGACCCGGATTGAAAAAGTATTGAATAAGCAGGAGGGGGTTAAGTTTGCGTCTGTAAACTTAACCACTGAATCCGCATCTATAGAATATAATCCTGGATTGGTGAACACTAAAGCAATAATTGAGAAAATTAAAAATCTCGGTTATGATGCAAAGCCAAAAGCTAAAGCAGCAGAAAAGCACACGCATAAAGAAAAAGAAATTAAGAATATGAAGACAAAATTAACTATTTCTGCCGTGTTAGCTGCACCGCTTTTAGTAACTATGTTTGTTCATTTATTTAATATGACGATACCGGATATATTTATAAATCCCTGGTTCCAATTTACTTTAGCAACACCCGTTCAATTTATTATCGGTTGGCAATTTTATGTTGGTGCATATAAGAACCTCCGTAATGGTGGAGCGAACATGGATGTACTTGTAGCATTAGGTACAAGTGCCGCCTATTTCTATAGTTTATACGAAACATTTAAGTCCATTGGCAATCCAGAATATATGCCACATTTATACTTTGAAACGAGTGCAGTTTTAATCACCTTGATTTTATTTGGTAAGTACTTGGAAGCAAGAGCAAAAAGTCAAACAACGAATGCTTTGTCTTCCTTACTCAATTTACAGGCTAAAGAAGCACGCGTCATAAAAAATGGCGAGGAAATCATGATCCCAGTTGAAGAAGTTGCAGTTGGTGATCGCTTAGTTGTAAAACCAGGTGAAAAAATACCCGTCGATGGTATGGTGGTAAAAGGAAGAACATCTGTCGATGAATCGATGATTACTGGTGAATCCATTCCAATTGAAAAGGAAGTAGACGCAACTGTCATCGGATCAACGATTAATAAAAATGGCTCGATTGAAGTGGAAGCGACAAAAGTAGGAAAAGATACTGCCCTTGCCTCGATTGTAAAAGTAGTGGAGGATGCCCAAGGTTCAAAGGCACCAATCCAACGACTAGCAGATGTCATATCTGGCTACTTTGTACCAATTGTTGTAGTCATTGCAATTCTAACCTTTACTATATGGATCGTCTTTATCCAACCTGGTCAATTTGAACCTGCTTTAGTTGCAGCAATTGCTGTCCTGGTTATCGCATGTCCTTGTGCTTTAGGACTTGCAACACCAACTTCCATTATGGTTGGAACAGGAAAGGCTGCAGAGAATGGAATCTTATTTAAGGGTGGAGAGCATCTCGAGCGCACACATGAATTAAATGCAATTGTGTTAGATAAAACGGGCACTATCACAAAAGGAAAACCCGAAGTCACAAACTTCACTGGTGATGAGGAAACATTACAGTTACTTGCGAGTGCGGAGAAAGGTTCTGAGCATCCGCTTGCAGAAGCTATTGTTGGCTATGCAACCGAAAAAAATATTGATTTAGTCGAAGTAGACGATTTCGTTGCTATACCCGGAAATGGTATCGAAGTGAAAGTTTCTAGCAGTCATATTCTTGTTGGTAACCGTAAACTCTTGCAAAATCACCAAGTCGATATTGGTGGGGCAGAACAAGAATTGATCGATTACGAGATTGAAGGAAAAACAGCGATGTTAATTGCGATTGAGGGACAGTATCGTGGAATTGTTGCCGTTGCAGATACGATTAAAGAAACAGCACCACAAGCAATAAGAGAGTTAAAAGAAGAAGGTTTAGAAGTTATCATGTTAACAGGTGATAACGAGCGAACTGCACAAGCCATTGCAAAACAGGTGGGCATCGACCAAGTAATCGCTCAAGTTTTACCTGAAGAAAAAGCAGGTAAAGTTAAAGAAATTCAGGATAAAGGTAAAAAAGTTGCAATGGTGGGAGATGGTGTGAATGATGCTCCAGCATTAGCAATCGCCGATATTGGAATTGCCATTGGTACCGGAACCGAAGTAGCAATTGAAGCTGCTGATGTTACGATTCTTGGTGGTGAGTTATTGCTTATTCCAAAAGCAATCAAAATCAGCCATGCTACTATTAAAAATATTCGCCAAAACCTCTTCTGGGCTTTCGGTTACAATACAGCAGGAATACCGGTTGCGGCAGTGGGATTACTTGCACCATGGGTTGCTGGTGCAGCAATGGCATTAAGTTCGGTAAGTGTTGTTTCTAACTCACTTCGCTTAAAACGAGCGAAATTATAAAATGAACTATTTTAAGGAGGTGAAAAGGCCATGGAGAAAACTTTGAATGTAGAAGGCATGACATGCGGCCATTGCAAAATGTCAGTTGAAGGGGCATTGAACAAGATCGATGGCGTGTCAGCAGCTAAAGTGAATTTAGAAGATGGTAATGTGGATGTTACTTTTGATGAATCCAAAGTACATGTGGGTGCCATGAAAGAAGCTATTGAAGAACAAGGATATGATGTTGATTCCTAAATATAAGTAGAAAAAGCTGATTTTCTGTTATGAAAGTCAGCCTTTTCTATTTTAAATCTGTTATACAGCCCCTCTTAAAACGTTTTTACCTTTTATTTAAAAGGAGTTTGATTCTCCATTACCCGGAACTAAAAATCACGGTGCCGAACGGAAGCGAAGAAAACATTCAAAACATAGCTTCCTCCTCGCCAGTTCAGTTAAACCAGTGTTAATTCCTTAGAGTTCCTAGTGCAGGCTACCCCTCCAAATACAGCAAACCAAACGATACAGAAGCTTGTAGGTACAAAAAGCACTTCCATAACAAACCCTCTGATGGTTCGTCCCTTTGAAACTCTGGCCAACAAATGTTCCTGCAAATGAATATTGGTAAGAAATATATGGTAGATCAGTTTCGAGATAATAGTGAAGGGTTGGGGGTAAATTTAGGAATTTTAAAAAAGAAGACGCTATATACACGCCTTCTTATTGATTCTATATTATTCTTTTTCTACTTTGGGGTCCAGACAGCACAACGCGGAAATCGTACGCTAAGAGCTATGTTGTGTGAGATTTGTAACTTCACGATTAAATTGTGAGATATAAGTGGCAAATCCGGAACAAAAGGGTTAACCTCATTGCCTCTTTTATTTGTACAGATTTTGAAAAAATGGGCGGGTGTGGGTAACGCTCAAGGTTAACTTTTGCCTATTTTGGTGAGTTCCTGCGCCGAAACGAAAACCAATTGTAAAAGCAAATTGATTTTTGGTTCTTTTAAGTCATGATTTTTAGATGTTAAAGATTAATCGTATATTACAGCTTTTCCTTGTTCACGTAACTTTTTTAAAAATGTAAGCATATGATTTATTTCTTCATGGGAATGTCTTTCCCATGAACTTAATTCAGCTATTATTTTCAAAGGCGATTTAGACCTATAAGAACGTGATGGGTTTCCAGGGAATTTTTTGTCAGTTAAGTTCGGATCATTTTCAAATTCACCTAATGGTTCTACAATGTAAATTCTTTCTTTTGATTTAGAAGTTGCTAATTCAGCACCCCATTTAGCAGCATCTAATGTTGCAGTGAAATATATATAGTTAGATTTTTTGTCTTGATAATTTGATAAATGTTGTGGTTCTAATAGATCTCCAATTTTTAGTTCTGCTTTAGTACCATGAAAGAAAGGACCATTATCTAAGGCATCTTTTTTGTTATTCAAACTGATCACCTCTTATATTTTTAGATTTGTATATACTAGTATAGGACAGTAACTATAGAAAGAGTAGTCTATAAATAATTAAAAATAAGGAGTACTCTCCTCTAAATTAGATGGAGCCGGATGCTGGGAAATTAATACGTTTGGTGTGGAGCAGGGAAAAAGACGGAGATAACTTTTTAACCTACCTAATGATTATGGGAAAAATTATTCACAAAAATTATGAATTGACTATTATTTCAACTTGATGAATTTACAATTGCACTGGTGTTTGAAACTAAGTCTTTCAAAATAACAAAAGAGGATATTATGAGCGGGAGAATTTGACCCTCAAAATATGCATTTGGATGAGGAGAAAGCAAAGCAGGGGAGATTTAATGGAATCATTGTTTCTGGAATACAACGATAGGCATTTCATTTAAACTTTGGGTTGAATTAGATATCTATGGTGATGATGTCACCGCCGGAACAGGAATGAATAATATTAAATTTATAAAACCAGAATATCCTGGTGATGAGTTACATACCATTGCTGAAGTTCTTGATAAGAAAGAGATAAACAAGAAGCTGGAACCATTACTGGATTATTATCTACTTACAATGATAAAGAAGAAAAGTATTTAAAGGTGATTTGTCAGCATTGATTATACGATGAAGAGTTAGGTGAAATATTCTACTAATAACTCCAATTTCGAGTATGGGTTAAAGTATTTTGGGTTGATTCTTATTGCAAAACGGTGGCGAATAATCAAGTGCGTATTTGAATCATGGGTGCGAATCAGAAGGGGATCTTAATCCATTTCAATAGCACGAAGTAAGCGAACAGGAATAGGAAGTTTATTGGCTGAATCCAATGGTCAAAAGGTTTCATGAAATCACCTTTTTAAAGGGTGACATAACACATCCGATATTATAAAGTGAATAAAAAACTTGCAGGCTGTCGAGACTTTCTCGACAGCCTGAGGAACTTCCCATCCATTTTTAACATTGGTTCTTGATCAATTCTTTATGGCTGGCGTTTTCTTGGTTGTTTCTCTTCTTTCCTTGCATGTTGCTGTGCGTTTTTATTTGAGAGCTTTTTGTTTCCTTGAGCCATGATTTTCACTCCCTTCCCTTTTATTATTGCAAAAAACAGTCGTTTTATTGATTGAAATTAAAGAATCCCTAAAACCTAATAATTTGAGACTGAATAAAACACCTTCCAAAATGAGGCTACTGTTGGGTTTTAGGTGGGAACTAAAATGAACTTACATTTCCCATTTAAAAACAAGAAAGCGACTGGAAAGTTATTGTTGGACAAGATTTTTAAGTTGAACATATAAATAGTTCTTACTAAACAAAAGGGCGATTAAATATGAATAAATAACAAAGAGACCAGAGAGATAAATTCGGTTCGTTTCTAGACTGTAAACCCTATATTATAGCTAGACCTACCAAAAGTGTATCAAAAGGTGAAATCTAAAGGTCTGATTGTATAGTGAAAGTAATACCTAAGGTTAATAGTAAAATTCCTAATACATAAGATAATTTTCACTCTTCTCGATCTCTCTATCGATATTTTTTGTTGCAAATACAATAAAATTAGATTAAATTAAATATATACTATTTATTGTTGCATTTGCAACGATAATATAAACTAAGGAGCTCATTATGAAGGAAATACTTCGTGAAATTGGAATGATAGCAAGGGCTTTAGATTCAATAAGTAATATAGAATTCAAAGAATATGACCTCACGAGAGGGCAGTATTTGTACCTTGTGCGAATTTGTGAAAACCCAGGAATCATTCAAGAAAAGGTAGCTGAGATGATAAAAGTAGATCGAACAACAGCAGCTCGGTCTATAAAAAAACTTGAAATGAATGGCTTTATTGAGAAGAAAGTAGATGAACATAACAAAAAAATTAAAAAACTTTTTCCAACAGAGAAAGGGAATAATGTTTATCCTTTCATAAAAAGAGAGAATGATTATTCCAATATCGTTGCATTAGAAGGATTTTCCGAAAGAGAAGTGGAAACTACTTTTAATCTTCTTCAAAGAGTCAGAAAAAATATAGAAAAAGACTGGGAATTTGTTAAAAAAGGAAAAAAGAGGAGTTATTGATTATAGAGAGGAACGACATATAAAAATGACTATAAATATAAAGATGTGTACTTTGGAAGATTTACACAAGCTTCAAGAAATTAGTTATGAAACATTCAAGGAAACATTTGAGGCTGAGAATTCATCAGAAAATATGAATGCCTATCTGGAAGAATCATTTAATTTAAATCAAGTTGAAAAAGAATTATCCAACATTTCATCGCAGTTCTATTTTGTTTATTTTAATCATGAAGTCGCTGGATATTTAAAGGTTAATACCGATGGTGCTCAGTCTGAAGAAATGGGTGATGACTCTCTTGAAATCGAGAGGATTTATGTAATAAACAAATTTCAAAAGAATGGACTTGGTAAATATCTGCTAAATAAAGCTATGGATATTGCTATGGAACTGAATAAAAAGAAGATTTGGCTAGGCGTATGGGAAAAAAATGAAAATGCTATTGCTTTTTATAAGAAATTGGGATTTGTTCAAACTGGAAATCACTCTTTTTTAATGGGTGATGAAGAACAAATGGATTTAATAATGACCAAAAGTCTCCAATAACTTTTTTTGGAAGGTGGATGATTATGTATATCCCGAAGCATTTTACCAGATGATATTTGAAGGGGCTACAAAGCTTTTGGAACCAGCGAAAATCTAGAAAGTTAGATCCTTATCGTGACTGGATTATTGCTTGGTTGAAGGAGTACCACATCTTGGTGGAGTACAAATTAGAGTAGCGTCTGATTTTAAATTTTAATGGGGAAACTCGACAATTGCAGAAAAAAGGAATGGGGCAGGATTTTATTATTAGTGCCCCATTTTTATTGGATGAGAACATATTTAATCCTTAAGAAGGTTGAATCCATAGGGTTTAATCTAATGAATATAGTATCTACCATACCTACTCCAACAGCCTTCTAAGCTGTGGGTCGCAGGTTTGAATCCTGTCTGGGACTCTAACTAATAAAGAATCAACTTATCGTACAGAAGCGTGGGAAGTCTCACTAATCGCTAGCTGAGTCCTCCATAATTAGAAGGTTTTTACAGAATAGAACTACTATATGGTAACGACCCCCATGATCTCGGAATCGTTCGTAAAACCTGAACTTTAAAGATGATATTATCACTCGTTTTAACACAAGAATTCAATTGATGACAATAAGTTGTGTCATCTTACTAAAAGGAAGTGAATTCCAAATCCCTTTATATCAATAAAAATTAGCAGTCAATTTTTCCTGTTCATTGGACTGCTATTTGGTGCTATCTTATATTTTGTACTCGAGAACCGAACCCGTTAGTTAAACGTTAAAGTGTCTATATTTTTCGCGGAACAGGGTAAGATAGGAAGGGTGATCAATATGAAAGCAAACGAACAGGACCACAATAAATACAGTGCTGCCATAGACAATATTCAAGAAGGCAATAATGTTATGATTGAGCTTTTTAATGATCTTGAGGATGAAATACCACTGATTCGTTTTGGAGAAGATGTCCGTGAAAACATTGAAAAAGCAAAGATAAAATTCGGAGATCACGTAGTAGATGGAAAGATTAATACGGTAGTGAGTGAAATGTTGTCGTGGCTTGACCTTGACGATGTCGAATTAGATGAAGAAGACGAGACAGAAACTGTGGAAGACAACAATGAGTGAACTGAAGGGGTGGAGTATGCTAAATAATACTTCTTCCATTGTGATATGGGAATCAATTTTAAAATTGATTGCAGATTATAAAGGTGAAAATGAACTTGGAAGCTTTTTATAGTAGAACGAGTATATCTAAGTCATTTGAATCAAATATTATAATTGTTGTAATTCCAAAGGAGGTGGCTAAAATGAACGCACAAAGAGCACAGGAGATTGCTTCTTCGCAAATGATGGCCAACGTATCTTATAATGGAGAGGGTATCTATATTGAACATGTAGATCAACAAAATGGAACAGCAACAATCCATTCACTTAATGAACCAAATAAAAAACAAAGTGTTTCTGTAACCGGCTTACAAGAATAGTATTAAATCAGACTAGAAAGTGTTGATTTAATACAGGGCTGTGGACGAGATTCTATTTACTATTAAGTTACTAACTATAAAAGTGCTGAACCTCTTGATTTACCTAGAAGTTCAGCACTTTTTAATCAATGGTTAAACGGGGTCCCGTCGAAAAATCAGAAGTTAAGTGGGCAGGGAAATGTTTCTTTCCGCGACGGGAACGGGCGAGTCTCCTTGAGCCCCTTTCTTTGTTTCTAACGACGGAATCATGATTCTATTCATAATATTTATTACAGATACTGGTTTGATTATTATCGGCCTCTCCACTCGGATATTAATCAACAACAACATTAAACACAGCCCTATGAATATGATGGTATTCTTACATAAAACAACGATTCTTAAGGAATAATATACAGATATTCACCGATCAAAATTTAAATGGAGGGGTACCTAATGGCACAACAGAACCTACATCAGCAGTTACAACAGGCAAGTCATCAAATACAAGAGGCTCAACAGACTGTTCTCCAGGCACAAGGTTCAGATACCCAATTACTACAACAAGCATTACAGAAGTTACAACAGGTAGAGAGTGAATTGCAAAGTCTACAGAATCAAGAAGGCACTGATGCAACTGAGAACACGCAATTTCAACAAGCATTTGAACAGCTCCATGATACACGTCAACAAGTGCAAGAAGCTCAGGAAAATAGTGGCGATCTTTTATAACATATGTGGGGAGACTTCAATAGAGGGTCTCCCTTTTCTTTTATTCCCTATTTTGCCGATTAATGTTTAATCAATCCTTGGGCTAGTCAAATGTCGCAACGAAAGGCAGGATACAACACTACACTTCTTTTTAAGTAAGCAAAAACATATACTAATCTAAGTTTGTCCCATATAAGGGGGAGAGGGATGAATACCCTTTACAAAAAAGCGTTAGCTATATTTTTAGGGAGCTTGCTCCTTTCTGTAGGTATCAATTTGTTTTTGCTCCCTGACAGAGTATTGGATGGAGGCGTTATTGGGCTTGGTCTGATAGCCAATTATTTATGGGATGTGAAAGTAGGATTGACGATAATATGTATTAGTGCTCCCATATTTACGCTCGCCTGGTTTAAATTCCGTAGCTATTTTTACAACAGTCTACATGGTTTGCTTGTATCATCTTTATTTATTGATCTATTTAGAGATATAAATTCTTTTCATTTGCAACTAGATCCAGTAATCAGTTCGATAATAGGTGGGGGGTTAGTAGGGAGTGGAATAGGCTATATGCTGCGCCACCAAACGAGTACAGGAGGGACGGATTTACTGGCGCAAATGATCTCGACCTTATTTAAAATTAATGTAGGTATTGTGATTTTATTCATTGATATGATTGTGATTTTTGTTGGAGGTTATCTTTTTACAGCACAAACACATTTACTATCACTTTTAACGATTATTAGTGTTGCCTTAGCGACTATGTTGTTTACTTCCTCTAGAATTCTTACATATTCTTAAATAAAGGTAACAAAGGTATAAAAAGGGAAGTTCACCCCTTGAATGTTCGGGAGAGGCTCTCTTTATTTAATTAATCTACGAAGAAGTTGTTTCTCCTCCATTGACATGAAGGGTTACAAGGACCCAATGTGTATCCGACGTTTGCTCCCTTAGTAGAAAGTGTAGCTTATGTAATAGGGAGGGAAACTCGCGGATTATAGAAATGGGAGTAGATATTGACTTTGAATATGCTATCGAACTGTTCATCAGAAATATTAGGTAAGCTTAGTTGTTGAAATTGGATTCTCCTACGTGATTACATAGGACATCAAGCTTCTCGAAATATTGAATCGTTTCTTCTATGGTATGAATATATTGTTGTTTATCCCTTAAATCATCTGACATATAAGCAAATTTGGCCAATTTCCTCAATATCCCTTTTATTCGCTCTGCGTACTCGTGCTCATCTAAATAAGAAATAGCCACGTCTGCACCCTCTTTTGCAAAAAAAAGTAGAAGTACTGTAAGAGGAGATCTCTGTAAATATAATTTGCCTAAAACAGGGCCTAGACCACCTTTTACAATAACCCTAGATATGAACGATATTATCCAACAATATGAAATCAGGATCTATACTAATAAAAAGGTGTGTCAAGCTTTTCATTAGAAGTACGTGTGAATCTATAGACGCTATGCTATAATAAATAGTGTGTCATCTACATATTACCTACATATTTATCCAATTGTCTTTCTGCATGAAGTAATTACCTTCTTTAATAAACCCACACAAAAAGAGGCGCCTTGATGGACGCCTCTTCTATATATTTATTAAGGGGAGATGTTTATACGATTCGAATAGTCAGCGTTATTTAAGGGTGTCTATCAAATTTTTCTATTCATTTACCGAAATTCCTGTTTTAAAAGGGGGGAATATGGTTAGACTAGATGAATGATATGAACAATTAATAGGAAGGGTGTCTTATGGAAAAACATAACGGGGATATCGTTTTGTTCCCAAAATGGAAATCGGCATTAGAGCATACTGGTTTTCAAGCGGTGAAAGAGAAAAGATATCAGGATGCTGTAGAGAGTTTTGTTCCACTAATTCAACATCGTGTAGCGACCAATGAAGTTGTTACGGCTTTACTAATGAGTTGGATTGAGGTAGGGCAGTACAGACAAGCTGAGGAATTATGTCAGGAACAAATGAAAGTAGAAGAAGATCATTATTATCAATATTTACATATTTATATTACGATTCTTTTTCAAGATAATCGCTATCAGGAATTGATTGATTTATTAGATGAAGTGTTTGAAACAGAGGATATTCCTCACCAAAGTCGTACTCAGTTATGGCAAATGTATGAAGTAACCAGGAAACTTTTGCAAGATGTACATAAGGAAGAAAGTGATAAGCTAACGGCTGATCTTATACAAGCAGTAGAACATAATGATTTACATAGACAATGGATGACGATAAATCAATTAAAAAAGCAGCCGCTTCCTCGGGACGTTACTTCATTTGAAAAATGGCTTTTAGATGAAAGAATACACCCTATGATTAAGACTGCAATTGTTCAATGGTTTAGAGATGAAGGTTATTCAGAAATAGTGAAAGTCCGTAAATTTGGGAATGAATTAGAAATTGTACCGTCTCAATTAAACTCATTTCAATCTGATTATATTATTCAACAAATCCAAATGCGACTTGGTTCGATCGAACAAAATAACCCTACAATGTTTGAATTGATCCAGGATTTATTACAACACTATTGTTTTGTCCGCTACCCACTTCATCCAACTGAGTTGGAAATAGATGCTGTTGTTGAAGCGTTGAAGCAGTTGGGGCATGAATATTTACAAATACCATCAAGAGTTGTAAACCATGATGATAAAGTTGCAAAGTATAAAGAAGAAATTGAACTTTGTGAACAGCACTATATTGTACTTGTTGGTGGTTAATAAATGTAGTGTTTCTATTCGACTTATTACAATTGTTGAAAGCAAAATTTAATATGTTATAATGTAGTGGTTGCAAATGAGATTCGTGTGTAGATAGAATCATAGAATCAGATAATGATCGTCATCAGACGAAAAGGAAATTATAGATGTTGGAGGGAATTTTTATGTCAGCAAATTGGGAAAAATTAGAAGGTAATCAAGGGAAACTTACCGTTGAGGTGCCTGCTGAAGACTTTAACAAAGCCTTAGATGAGGCTTTTAAAAAAGTATCTAAAGAAGTTCAAGTGCCTGGATTCCGTAAAGGAAAAGTACCTCGTAAACTTTTTGAACAACGTTTCGGTGTAGAGTCACTTTACCAGGATGCAATTGATATTGTTCTTCCAAAAGCGTATTCTGATGCAGTTGAAGAATCTGGCATTGAGCCAGTAGATCGTCCTGAAGTAGATGTACAGCAAATCGAAAAAGGTGAACCTCTTGTATTTACCGCTGAAGTAACAGTGAAACCTGAAGTGAAACTAGGCGAATACAAAGGCCTAACTTATGAAGAACAAGGCACAGAAGTTACTGATGAAGATGTAGAGAACGAATTAAAAGAGCAACAAGAGAAACAAGCTGAACTAGTAGTTAAAGAAGAAGGTGCTATTGAGGACGGCGATACTGTTGTAATGGACTTTGAAGGTTTCGTAGATGGTGAAGCATTCGAAGGTGGCCAAGCGGATAACTATTCTCTTGAAATCGGATCAGGTTCATTCATTCCTGGTTTCGAAGAGCAACTAGTTGGTAAGAAAACAGGCGAAGAAGCAGATGTTGAAGTAACCTTCCCTGAAGAATACCATGCTGAAGACCTTGCTGGTAAAAAAGCAACCTTCCAGGTGAAAATTCATGAAATTAAAGCAAAAGAGCTTCCAGAACTGGATGATGAGTTTGCTAAAGATGTAGATGAAGAAGTTGAATCTATTGATGAACTTAAGAAGAAAACTCGTGATCGTTTAGAAGAACAGAAGAAAACAGATGCTGAGAATTCTAAGCGTGATACACTTGTTCAAAAAGCTTCTGAAAATGCTGAAGTTGAAATTCCACAATCTATGGTTGATACAGAACTTGACCGCATGGTAAGTGAATTTGAACAACGCCTTCAAATGCAAGGTATGACGAAAGATATGTACTTCCAGTTTACTGGTCAAGATGAAAATGCTTTACGCGAGCAAATGCAAGAAGACGCAGGCAAGCGCGTGAAAACAAATCTTACACTTGAAGCAATTGCTGAAGCAGAAAGTGTTGAAGCTAACGAAGAAGATGTTAATGCAGAACTTGAAAATATGGCATCTATGTATCAAACAGATGTTGCCCAGCTAACACAAATGCTTGGTGGTAACACAGATATGGTTAAAGACGATCTTAAAGTTCGTAAAGCCATTGATGTATTAGCAGAAAACAGCGAAGCTGAATAATAAATATTGAAGACAAGGGACAGTTGTTGCCCCTTGTCTTCTCCTATATTTTTCATTCTTTAGAAGGTAATCAGTAATAATTAGATGAATGAAATTCCTTTGGTTTTACATATACTATTGGTGTACCTTTTGTTTGACTTCTTAGTGATATGTATACATAATGAGGTTGATGTAATAGTGTTTGCACACCTCTATATAGGTATTGCTTTTTTGTTTTTAGTAAATCTGGTATGATGGGCAAAAGAAAGCGATGAACGATTGCCACGGTTGAGTACGTAATCGCAACTATTGCGTCATTTTATAAAGGGGTGAATTCAATGTTTAAATTTAATGAAGAAAAGGGACAGCTTAAATGTTCTTTTTGTGGGAAAAGTCAAGAACAAGTTCGTAAATTAGTAGCTGGACCTGGTGTTTATATATGTGATGAGTGTATTGAATTATGCACCGAAATCGTTGAAGAAGAGCTGGGTAATGAAGAAGAAGTAGAATTTAAAGAAGTACCAAAGCCACAAGAAATCCGTCATATATTGAATGACTATGTAATAGGTCAAGATCAAGCGAAAAAGAACTTATCGGTAGCAGTTTACAATCATTATAAGCGTATTAACGCTGGGGTTAAAAATGATGATGTTGAACTTGCAAAAAGTAATATCTTAATGCTTGGGCCGACAGGTAGCGGTAAAACTCTTCTAGCTCAAACTTTAGCTCGTATATTAAACGTTCCTTTTGCTATAGCTGATGCTACGTCTTTAACAGAAGCTGGTTATGTTGGTGAAGATGTAGAGAATATCCTTCTTAAACTTATTCAAGCAGCCGATTACGATGTAGAAAAAGCGGAAAAAGGAATTATTTATATCGATGAGATTGATAAAGTGGCTCGTAAGTCAGAAAATCCTTCGATTACACGTGACGTTTCTGGTGAAGGTGTGCAACAAGCGCTACTTAAGATTCTTGAAGGTACTCAAGCAAGTGTACCTCCTCAAGGCGGCAGAAAACATCCTCATCAAGAATTTATCCAAATTGATACAACAAACGTATTGTTTATCGTTGGAGGTGCGTTTGATGGGATCGACCAAATAATTAAGCGCCGTTTAGGTAAAAAAGTTATCGGCTTTGGTTCTGGTCAAGTTGATTTAGACGCTGAGAAGAGTGAGCTTCTTACTAAAGTTCTTCCAGAAGACCTGCTTAGCTATGGATTAATTCCTGAATTCATTGGTCGTTTGCCGGTAATTGGCAGTCTTGAGCAGTTGGATGAAGAAGCATTAGTAGAAATCCTTACAGCACCTAAGAACGCTCTTGTAAAACAGTACCAAAAACTATTCCAAATTGATCATGTTGAATTGGACTTTGAAGAAGATGCGTTACGTGAAATTGCTCGTTTAGCTATAGAACGTAAGACCGGTGCACGTGGACTTCGTTCTATTATTGAAGGTACAATGCTTGACGTAATGTACGAATTACCATCTCGTGATGATATTGAAAAATGTGTAATCACGAAGGAAACAGTAGTTGAAGAAAACAGTTATCCGAAACTAATTCTTACAGATGGTACTGTTGAAGATGAGGGTAAGGAAACGCCTAAAGAGAGTGCTTAAGGAAAAGGAAATGTGCCTTATACCTTAGGGAAAGCTACCCTAGTGGGGAAGTAGATTGATTTTTCAATCCTTATGATTTTCTATGATGAAAGCCGCGCTATTGCTTGTAGCGCGGCTTCTGCTGTACATAAACTTTATTTAAAAGGCATGAATCTACGGTTGAGTGTTTATAATAGAAATATCCTATGATTGATACGGCAAAAGACATAGTCTTTAGACCTATTCCTTATGTTTTACTTTCGACTTAGATTTCTATATGATTAACATACGATTCGCATTTTGGAGGTGCAAATATTGTCAGAAAATTATATTACACAAATCCCCCTCCTTCCGCTTAGAGGACTCTTGGTGTATCCTTCGATGGTACTCCACCTTGATGTAGGTAGAGATAAATCTGTAAATGCTTTAGAACAAGCAATGATAGACGATAATCAAGTTTTTCTTGTTTCACAAAAAGAGGTAAACATTGATGACCCATCTGCAGAGGATATGTATGATGTTGGTACGGTAGCTCGAGTTAAGCAAATGGTTAAGCTTCCAAATGGAACTAACCGTGTACTCGTTGAAGGGCTTTATCGAGCAACAGTGGACCATATACGTGATAGTGAAAAGTATTATGAAGCAGATGTAACAAAATTAGAAGATATTCACGACGATAAGAATGAAGAAGAAGCGTTAATGCGTACGTTGCTTAGTCAATTTGAGCAGTATGTAAAAGTATCTAAGAAAGTAAGTAAAGAAACGTACAATACAGTGTCAGATATAGATGAACCAAGTTACTTAGCAGATAATGTGGCTTCACATTTACCAGTTAAAATTAAAGAAAAGCAATCTGTTCTAGAAACATCAAATGTAAAAGAACGCTTGAAACATTTAATTGAGCTTATCGGAAATGAGAGAGACGTTTTACAGATAGAACAAAAAATTGGTCAACGAGTAAAAAAATCAATGGAAAAAACGCAAAAAGAATATTACTTGCGTGAGCAAATGAAAGCTATTCAGGGTGAACTTGGAGACAAGGATGGGAAATCCGGCGATGTAATGGAGCTCCGAGAGAAGATTCAAGAATCTAACATGCCTGAACGCGTTGAAAAAATTGCAGAAAAGGAATTGGGGCGGTACGAAAAAATCCCTCAAAGTTCCGCTGAGAGTTCTGTCATTCGCAATTACATTGAATGGTTAGTCTCTCTGCCATGGTCCAATAAAACAGAGGACAACCTTGATGTAAATCATGCAGAGGTTATTTTGGATGAGGATCATTACGGGTTAGAAAAAGTAAAAGAGCGTGTTCTCGAATATTTAGCTGTTCAACAACTTACTCAATCAATAAAAGGTCCAATATTATGTTTAGTAGGACCTCCTGGAGTAGGGAAAACGTCATTAGCAAAATCTATTGCTCGCGCGATAAATCGTAAGTTCGTCCGAGTTTCCCTTGGAGGTGTTCGTGACGAAGCAGAGATTCGTGGTCATAGAAGAACGTATATTGGTGCTATGCCTGGTCGAATTATTCAAGGTATGAAGCGGGCAGAAACAGTGAATCCAGTATTCCTACTTGATGAAATTGACAAAATGGCTAGTGATTTCCGTGGCGATCCTTCTTCAGCAATGCTTGAGGTACTAGATCCAGAGCAAAATAGTACATTTAGCGATCACTTCATTGAAGAACACTATGATCTTTCTAATGTAATGTTCGTTTCGACGGCTAATACAGTTGCTTCCATTCCTGCACCATTACTTGATCGTATGGAAGTAATATCGATTGCAGGATATACAGAAGTTGAGAAACTTCATATTGCTAAAGAACACTTATTATCAAAGCAAATTAAAGAGAATGGCTTAACTAAAAGTAAAGTACAGTTTAAAGACGAAGCTATTATTAAATTAATACGAATGTATACTCGAGAAGCTGGAGTGCGTAACTTAGAACGCCAGTTAGCCAATGTTTGTAGAAAGGCTGCCAAAATTATTGTCTCTGGCGATAAGAAGCGAGTAGTCGTAACAGAAAATCAATTAGAGGAGCTTATAGGGCGTCCTAAGTTTCGTTATGGTCAAGCTGAGCTTGAAGATCAAGTTGGAGCAGCTACTGGACTTGCATATACAGCAGCGGGCGGAGATACGCTTTCTATCGAGGTGTCAATCTATCCGGGCAAAGGTAATTTAACGCTTACGGGTAAATTGGGTGATGTCATGAAAGAATCCGCGCAGGCAGCATTTAGTTATATTCGTTCTCGTGCTAATGATTTGAAAATTGATCGAGACTTTGTAGAAAAAAATGATATCCACATTCATGTTCCTGAAGGAGCTACACCTAAGGATGGTCCATCAGCTGGTATTACGATGGCCACGGCTTTAGTTTCTGCTTTAACAGGAAGAGCTGTGAAAAAAGAAGTGGGTATGACTGGGGAAATTACTTTACGGGGCAGAGTCTTACCTATTGGCGGACTGAAAGAGAAGTCATTAAGTGCTCACCGTGCTGGGTTAACGACCATTATCATCCCAGCTGAAAACGAAAAAGATCTAGATGATATTCCGGAAAGTGTAAGGAATGGATTGACCTTTGTTCCTGTAAAACATTTGGATGAAGTGTTAGATCAAGCATTAGTGGAGGATCAAAATGAAAGTTAACGAAGCAGATATTGTTATTAGTGCGGCAAGTAAAACGCAATATCCAAAAGAATATATTCCAGAGATTGCATTAGCAGGTCGTTCAAATGTAGGTAAATCCTCTTTTATTAATAAAATGATCCAGAGGAAAAACTTAGCACGCACCTCATCTAATCCAGGCAAAACTCAAACGTTAAACTTTTATATAATCAATGAAAAATTTCACTTTGTGGACGTTCCTGGATATGGCTATGCGAAAGTCTCTAAAAAAGAACGAGCAAAATGGGGACGTATGATGGAGGAATATTTTTCTGAACGAGAGCAACTTAAAGCAACAGCACTTGTTATAGATGTTCGGCACAAACCAACCGAAGATGATTGCATGATGTATAACTACCTGAAATATTTTGAGTTGCCAGTTATGGTAATTGCTACAAAACTCGACAAAATTAAAAAGGGGCAGCGTAATAAGCAATTAGAACTTATTGCCTCTACTCTTGAACTGGATGATAAAGATCAATTAATACCTTTTTCTTCTGAAACAGGGGAAGGGAAAGAACTTGCTTGGAAAAAAATGTTGGAATATTTAGAGGTTTCATAAGGCCACTCTAATTTTTTTAAGTAGTTCCGATACCGTGGAGAAAAACTTAAAACACAGTATGTTTAGCACCATAAATAGCAAGAAAAAACGCTTGGATTTTAATATCCAAGCGTTCTGTTTTATAATGTCTTGTTAAACTAAAGTACTGAAAAATGGGGTCTTGGAAATGGCTCGCTTTCCGCGGGGAAGACGGCAAGCCTCCTTGAGCTAAAGCTCGCGGGGTCTCGCCAGTCTATTCTTTCCCGCAGGAGGCTCCTCACCATTTCCAAGACCCCATTCCCATGATTGGGAAACCACCATTCCAGATCATAAAGGGAGACTACTGGAAAAAGACTCTACCATGGGTGTTTGAGCGATGTTTCCACCTTTCTCCACACAATATCTCGGAATCGAGTCTTCAACAATCCTACCCCGTTAGTCATTCATGTAGCGCAAGATCAGCGCTACACTACAGAGAATGTAAATAGCATGATAATTGACTATAGTTGTTTTCGTTATGTTATCTGGGTTGCGATTTGGTCTACTAATTAGTCTGTTAATTCGTATGTTTCTTCACCGAAGCGGAACTGCTTACCAGTTTTTTGGGGGTGGTTTTTTTATTGTGTTATGTACTCACTGAAAAAAAGGGAAACACATTTGACTAATTGTCAGGTTTGCTTAGAAGTGCTGTATTTAATACTTGTGTTCCTATTATCTTTTGTGGTTAGCTTGGTTGAGAAGAAAATGGTTGTTCGTGATAAGTGAAGGAGGATCATGATTTTGGCTGAACGTAATGAAATGATAACAGTAAATAAATTGAATAAATTCTTTGGTGATTTGCATGTTTTAAAAGATATAGATTTTAATGTGAAAGAAAGTGAAGTGGTCGTACTTATCGGAGCTAGTGGTTCAGGTAAAAGCACGATGCTTCGTTGTCTAAACTTTCTTGAACTGAAAAACAGTGGAGAAATTATTATTCGTGGTGAAAATGTCAATCCAAAGAGGGACAATCTAAACCAAGTCCGACAAAAAGTAGGGATGGTATTTCAACATTTTAATCTATTCCCACATAAGACGGTCTTAGAAAATGTCACAGAAGCTCCTATACAAGTGAAGAAAATGGCTAAGGCGTCAGCGATTAAAGAAGGAAAAGATTTATTGGAAAAAGTAGGTCTTGCTGATAAGGAAAATGATTTTCCGTCCCGTTTATCAGGAGGGCAAAAGCAACGAGTTGCTATTGCGCGAGCGTTAGCGATGAAACCAGAAATTATGTTATTTGATGAACCAACATCTGCATTGGATCCGGAACTCGTAGGAGAAGTTTTGCAAACGATGAAAGATTTGGCATATGAAGGCATGACTATGGTGGTTGTTACGCATGAAATGGGATTTGCTAAAGAGGTTGCTGATCGTGTTGTTTACATGCATGATGGCAAAATAGTAGAAACTGGGCACCCGAAAGAAGTTTTTGATAACCCGAAAGAAGAGCGAACTCAAAGATTTTTAAGTTCGATTCTTTAGTTTTAGCACAGCCATGAAGGTCATTGATGGCTGTGATTTGTTTTTTTCGTCTTAAACGTTAATTATGAACGCTTTTTTAATATAAAGAGGCCCACTACTATAAGAACCAAAGGCCAAAATTGCTCGGTCCAACTAATCATTTGATAAATAAAACTAAACCAACCCGTGTTTGATGACTGGAAAAATGCAAATGCAGATATTCCTAATAATGTGAGAGCGGGGATGAGTCCTGACTTTGTCTTGAAGTATCTCAACAAAAAACTAAGTCCTACAATAATAGGGTATATTGACCAATGATCGATCCAATGCTCATATTGACTAAGTCCATGAAAGTGGATGCCCAGACCGAGTAAAACAGCTCCTGGGAGGATGTTAGCATGATCTCTCGCCATGTAACTATGTAATAAGAATGCAAATCCTATTATAAAAAGAATAGTGGGCCATGAGTAATATTGACTCAAAAAAGGTATATTTAATTGACGAAGAAGGAAGTATAGACCTAAGCCGATTAATAAATAGCCTGAAAGTGAATTTTGTTTTTTCATAAAAGATTCCTCCAGTAATACATAGCAAAATAAAATTGATTTCTTGCGCAATGGGATATGATTTGATATATTACACTCAGGTTTTAAATTAGATTTATTATAATTTGAAAGAAATCGCCATTTAAACTATAAATATATCCTACCATAAGGATTTCAAAATCTGTTCATATTTTCAGGGAAGATTTTAATTAGTTCATGTTATAATGGTATCATATGTGATTAGATAGGAACGTTGATATGGGGGTAGATGAAATGCATATTTTAACAATAGGCCTAAATTATAAAACAGCCCCTGTGGAAATTCGGGAAAAGCTTACATTCTCAGAGGATAATCTTACAGAGGCTATGCAAAAACTGAATGCCCAAAAAAGTGTTCTTGAGAATGTAATCATTTCTACTTGCAATCGTACGGAAATTTATGCGGTGGTTGATCAGCTTCATACTGGACGTTATTATATTAAACAATTTTTAGCGGATTGGTTCCAAGTTGAGAAAGAAGATTTCTCTCCATTCCTATCGATTTATGAAGCTGATGGGGCAATGGAACATTTATTCCGTGTGACGTCTGGTCTCGATTCCATGGTGCTTGGTGAAACTCAAATTTTGGGTCAAATTAAACAGGTTTTTCTGAAGGCTCAAGAAGCTAAAACGACGGGAACAATATTTAATCAGCTATTTAAGCAGGCTGTAACGATGGCTAAAAAAGCACACAAAGATACTGGTATTGGTGAAAACGCTGTGTCTGTTAGCTATGCAGCTGTTGAATTGGCTCGTAAAATATTTGGTGATTTAGTTCATAAACATATTGTGATTATTGGTGCTGGAAAGATGGGAGAGCTTGCCGCTAAAAACTTACATGGCTCTGGTGTGAAAAAAGTAACTGTCATTAACCGTACACTTTCCAAAGCCCGAGTAGTGGCAGAGCAATTTAATGGACAAGCTAAAACCATGGATAATCTTAATGAGGTATTGTCAGATGCAGATATTGTGATTAGTTCAACGGGGGCATCTGGATACGTCATTACTAGAGATCAAATGGAACCTATCCACAAAAGCAGAAAAGGTAAACCTCTATTCTTTGTAGATATTGCTGTTCCTAGAGATTTAGATCCGAACATGCAAGACTTAGATAGCATCTTTTTGTATGATATAGATGATTTGCAAGGTATAGTGGATGCGAATTTAGCTGTCAGAAAGCAAGCAGCAGAAGAGATCGAACTGTTAATAGAAGCTGAAATTGTAGAATTCAAGGAATGGTTACAAACGATCGGTGTAGTTCCGGTTATCTCAGCTTTGCGTTCCAAAGCTATGGGGATCCAAGCTGAAACGATGGAAAGCATTGAACGTAAAATGCCAGAATTAACTGAACGTGAGAAAAAGGTTTTACGCAAGCATACGAAGAGTATTATTAATCAAATTCTTAAGGATCCTATTCTGCAAGCTAAAGAGCTAGGTGCGAAACCTGAAGCTGAGGAAAGATTACGTTTATTCACGCAAATCTTCGGGATTGAAGAAGAAGTTGAAAAAGAAGTACAAGAACAAGAGAAAAAAAACAAAAAATCACTAAAAGCTAATTCAGAAGAAAATTTCTCTATTCCCACACTTAATAAGATCGTGAAATCATAAGGATGGAGTCAGCTATGTTTGAGCTCAAATGGATTTATGAATTGATCTTGTTGCTATATGGTCTGAGCTTAACTGGATACTTTGTTGATTTTATTCAAAATAACCGGAAGGCTAATCAGTTTGCCTTCTGGTTACTTAGTTTGGTTTGGGGATTACAGACTTTTTTTTTATTAGCACAAGTATTGGTCAAAGAAAATTTTCCAATCATGAATGTTTATGATGGTCTCTATTTTTATGCGTGGATTCTCGTCACGTTTTCGTTAATTATTAACCGTTTATTTAGAGTTGATTTTCTAGTATTTTTTACTAATTTACTTGGATTCATGGTTATGTTGATTCATATTTCAACGAGAGCACAAAGCATTCTGGATGATAAAGGGGTAGCACTGGTTCATGAAATGCTTGTTGTGCATATTACGCTTGCTCTTATTTCATATGGTTTTTTTACCTTTTCATTTATTTTTTCGGTTATGTACTTGTTTCAATATCGATTACTAAAACAAAAAAAATGGAACGCGAAATTATTTCGCCTTGGAGATCTAACGAAACTTGATCACTTTTCATATATTTCCGTTATCCTTGGAATGCCTTTACTCCTGATAGCACTAGTTTTAGGTGTAACGTGGGGGTATGTTTCTGAGGACACCTTCTATTGGTATGATTCAAAAACATTGGGGTCTATCCTAGTCCTTATCGTTTACGGAATCTACCTGTTTTTACGAGTGGTGAAAAGTTACCAGGGACGAGCAATTTCGATCTTTAATAGTGCGGCTTTTTTATTTTTGTTAGTTAATTTCTTTTTATTCGGTTCATTATCAAACTTTCATTTTTAATTGAGGAGGATTTAAGGTGCGTAAATTAGTTATTGGATCACGTAAAAGTAACTTGGCGATCACACAAACAGAGTGGGTGATCGAACAATTAAAGAAAATTGATCCTTCTTATGAATTTGAAATTAAACGGATCTCCACGAAGGGAGATCGCATTTTAGATGTAACTCTTTCGAAAGTTGGAGGAAAAGGCTTGTTTATAAAAGAAATTGAACAAGCGATGTATGATAAGGAAATTGATATGGCTGTCCACAGTATGAAGGACATACCAGGTGCTGTTGCTCAAGGGTTAACTGTAGCTTCAATTCCTCTTCGTGAAGATCACCGTGATGCCTTTATTTCTAATGGGAATATAGCTTTGAGTGATCTGAAAACAGGTGCCGTTGTTGGAACGAGCAGTCTTCGACGTGGTTCTCAAATTAAAGCCTACCGCCCAGATTTAGAAATTAAGTGGATCCGTGGAAATATAGATACACGCTTGAAAAAATTAAAAGAAGAAGACTTTGATGCGATTATTTTAGCAGCAGCCGGTTTGAAACGAATGGGTTGGGACGATAACCTCGTAACAGAGTATTTAGAATCGGATGTGTGCGTCTCTGCTGTTGGTCAAGGAGCACTTGCTATTCAATGCCGTGAAAGCGATAAAGAACTTATCGAATTCTTAAAACAGATTAATCATGAGTATACTGAAACTACCGTAAAGGCTGAACGTAAATTTCTTTCTGATTTGAATGGAGGTTGCCAAGTACCTATTGGTGGTTATGCCTACCTTGAGGGGGATGAAATTACTCTCAATGCGCTAGTTGGTAAACCAGATGGTTCTGAAATCTTACATGAAGTTGTGAAAGGGAACGATCCCGTTGCGGTTGGTAAAGAGGCTGCTGATCGATTGAAAGCAAGGGGAGCTGTAGAAATAGTTGAAAAGGCTAAAGAGGAGTTCGACCAGTAATGAAGCCTTTAATTGGTAAGAAAGTCTTAATTACAAGAGCATCTTCTCAATCAGACTCTTTTATTGCACAACTGAACAAGGCTGGGGCTACAACGATCCATGAGCCCCTTATTGATTTTCAATTGAATAACTCAATAGAAAATGAGCGTATTTTCTCTAGACTTCACGATTTTAGCTGGGTTTTCATAACAAGCTCTAATGGCGTGAAGTTTTTTTTCGAATGGCTGGACTTGCTAGGATTGGTAGCGCCAACTTCTTGTCAATGGGCAGTTGTGGGTTCGAAAACAGAAGATGTGCTAAAAAACTATGGTGTAAAGGCTAATTTTATTCCTTCTAGCTTTCAAGCGGTTACTATGGCAGATGAGTTCTTTACAAATCACAGGAATCCTGGCAACATACTATACGTGAGAGGTAATTTATCAAGAGATATGTTATTGAATGCATTTGAAAACAAAAGTGTTTTTTTTGAATCAATTACAGTCTATGATACTCTACTAATTAAAGAGTCAGAAACAATACTTAATCATTTAAATACACTAGATGCTCTTACTTTTACCAGTCCATCAACGATCCATGCTTTTTTGAGTGTAGTTGGAGAACGGAAAGTAGAAGCTTTAAGAAAACCTTGTTTTTGCATAGGATCTACGACAGCTGAGGAAGCAAAGTCATTAGGGTTTCAATTCGTTTATTACCCTGATGATTTCACTATTGAATCCATGTCGGATCAATTAATTGACCACTTTAGTTAGGAAGGATAGATATTATATGAGTGACTTACAATTTAAAAGACATCGTCGGCTAAGAAGAACGGAATCTATGCGTGCATTAGTACGAGAAACCCATTTACAAACGGATGATTTAATTTATCCGATATTTGTTGTAGAAGGAGAGCAAGTGAAAAAAGCAGTTGCTTCTATGCCCGGAGTACATCATGTCTCACTTGATAACTTATCTGAAGAAATGAATGAACTAGAACAACTAGGGGTCCGATCTGTGATCGTCTTTGGAGTTCCTAATGAGAAAGATGCTGTAGGCAGTCAAGCTTATCATGAAGAAGGTATAGTACAACGAGCTATCCAGCACATTAAAGGAGCACACCCTAATTTAACGGTTGTTGCTGATACTTGCTTGTGTCAATATACAGATCATGGGCATTGTGGTGTTATTCGTGACGGGGACATTGTAAATGATGAATCTTTAGAACTGATTACGAAAACCGCTGTCAGTCAGGTGAAAGCTGGCGCTGATGTGATCGCTCCTTCCAACATGATGGACGGATTTGTAACGGCTATTCGCCAAGGTCTAGATGAAGCAGGTTATAGTCAGATTCCTGTTATGTCTTATGCTGTCAAATATGCTTCAGCTTTTTATGGCCCCTTCCGTGATGCTGCTCATAGTTCACCGCAATTTGGTGATCGACGTGGATATCAAATGGATCCAGCAAACCGATTAGAGGCGATTCGTGAAGCAGAATCAGATGTTGAAGAGGGAGCGGACTTTCTGATCGTGAAACCCGCTTTGGCTTATCTCGATATTATGAGAGAAGTTAAAGATCGATTTAATTTACCACTTGTTGCTTATAACGTTAGCGGTGAATATTCCATGATTAAGGCAGCGGCTGCAAATGGATGGGTTAATGAAGAGGAAATCGTTATGGAGAAGCTCACTTCAATGAAACGTGCCGGAGCTGATTTAATCATTACTTATTTTGCTAAAGATGCAGCAAGATATTTGAACCAATAAATGATAATGTGAAAGGATGTAGGGTCACAATGAAAAAATTTGATCGGTCTGTAGATGCTTATAAAGAAGCGGTTAACTTAATGCCAGGAGGCGTTAACTCTCCTGTTCGTGCTTTTAATTCTGTCCATATGGATCCAATTTTTATGGAAAGAGGAAAAGGTTCAAAGATTTATGATATTGACGGAAATGACTATCTTGATTATGTATTAAGTTGGGGGCCGCTTATCCTAGGACATGCGGATGAGCGCGTTGTGGAGTCTTTAAAGAAAACCGCTGAATTAGGGACAAGCTTTGGCACCCCTACCCTAATTGAGAATGAGTTAGCGAATCTTGTAATTGACCGTGTACCTTCAATTGAGATGCTTCGAATGGTGAATTCTGGTACGGAAGCAACGATGAGTGCTTTACGTGTGGCCCGAGGATATACGGGTCGAAATAAAATTTTAAAATTTGAAGGTAATTATCATGGACATGGAGATTCTCTTCTCATTAAAGCTGGCTCAGGTGTAGCAACTCTTGGACTTCCTGACTCACCAGGTGTACCAGAGTCAATTGCTGAAAATACAATTACGGTACCTTATAACGATATAGAAAGTGTCAAATATGTTTTCGATGAATATGGAGATGACCTAGCTGCAGTTATTATTGAACCTGTTTCTGGAAATATGGGGGTTGTTCCTCCAGAAGAAGGTTTTCTTCAAGATCTCCGGAAAATCACAGAAGAGAACGAAACCGTTCTTATTTTTGATGAAGTGATGACCGGCTTTCGAGTGGGATACAATAGTGCGCAAGGACACTTTGGCGTAACGCCAGACATGACTTGTCTCGGTAAAGTTATTGGCGGAGGTCTACCTGTAGGAGCTTATGGAGGCAAACGTGAAATTATGGAGCGCGTTGCACCGGTAGGAGATATTTATCAAGCAGGAACTTTGTCTGGTAATCCATTAGCCATGACAGCCGGTTATGAGACGCTAAAGGCTATGGATCAAGCTGCTTACCAAAAAATCAGCAAGAAAGTTGATCGTTTAATTGAAGGTTATAAGGCGGCCGCTGAAAAATACAATGTACCTCTAACAGTTAATCGTGCTGGATCAATGGTAGGTGTATTCTTTACAAATGAACCAGTAGTAAATTTTGAAACGGCTAATCAGTCTGATTTAGAAATGTTTTCTAGGTATTACAGAGGAATGATTGAGCAAGGTGTATTCCTTCCTCCTTCTCAATTTGAAGGGATCTTCTTGTCTAGTGCTCACACAGACGAAGATATTGAAGATACAATTCAGGCCGTGGAAACGGTATTTCAAACAT
The DNA here is from genome assembly GCF_042663045.1 of Halobacillus seohaensis. Lineage (NCBI taxonomy): Bacteria > Bacillati > Bacillota > Bacilli > Caryophanales > Bacillaceae > Halobacillus > Halobacillus seohaensis. The sequence goes on from NZ_JBHSZV010000014.1 coordinate 178,344, forward strand.
TATAAAAGAGTTAGAGTCAGGATTCTATACGGAGTAGTTCAGTTTTGGAGTACAAAATGCATTTGTACCCCTTAACTGAACTACTTTTTTTATGTGAATTAGTTGCCGAATCATTTGCAGTGAAGAACAATTAGTACCGAATGATGGTTTCATTATTTGAAACAGAGAAAAGAAATCAGAACGACGGTACGCTTTTCGAGGAGGATCGTCGTTCTCTACTTCCCCCTTGCCATAATCGAAACCGTTACAACTTTTCACCTTATTGTTCATGTTACTGTAAATACGCCAGAACCATTGGTTAACACGACAAAAATGTTGAATTGAATAAACACCCGAAATTGGATTCTCTGGAAGCTATAAAGAACTGAACAACTTAATTCTATAGATTGTCTCTTTTTCTCACCCTTCCCATGTATATCAATCAAACTATTGCATAGATTGAAAGTAGGTGACTTTGTTGATTAATTTGGGAGGGGACATAGTTATGCAAAATAATCAGGAATTTACGTTTTATCTCGATGAATCTCTATGGTTTAAGGAAGGACAGGGAGTGAGTGAATTAATTGGAATTTCACTCGAGCCAAAAGTAGCAATATCTGATTTAGGGGAAGAAGTTAGATTACATGGTACTGTCGAACTTTCGGGCGAGTATTTGCCAAATAAAGAAATTGAACCTTATAGGAATTCAGACTCGGTTCCTGCAGGTCGAGTAATCGAAGTTGTTGATCGGGAAGAGGAAGGGATTTCATCATTTACTCATTTGTTTCCTGTTGAGATCACAGTGTCTAAGGAAAGAGTGGCTAATTTAGAAGAAGTTGTCATTAATATAGAAACCTTTGATTATGAGTTACCTGAACCTACTCAATTAAGCTTGCATGCTCAGCTGAATATGAATGGTATTTCACAAGAACGAGCAGTTGAACCCGTAGAAGAGGATGATGGTGTAATAACGATTGGACCTGTACAATATAAAGACGAAGAACCTTCTCCTGCTCAAGAACTAGAGGCTAGAGAGGTAGCGGAACCTGTTGAAATGGAACTGGAAAATGAAATTGAACTAAAAAAAGATGAAGAACCTGTAAGAGAGGAACTTGAGTTAGATTTTGAAGAGAGTAGCCGGAAAAACAATTCACAGTCTTTATCTGAGTTTTTCCAGCCTGACCAGTATGAGCAAAGTCCACAGGAAGTTACTCTTAATAGATGGGAGAATAGCAATTCATCATTAGATGTAGAGGAAGAAACAGAAAATGAATCTTCACCATCAGTGAATGGGTTCAAACAAATATTTCAGCACCTATTTCCAAATAGAGATGAGACCTATACCCAAATGAAAATGTACATTGTGCAAGAGGATGAAACTATTGAAATGATTGCGGAACGTTACGAAGTCCCAGTTAAACATTTAGAAAAGGTAAATCATGTTGAAGCAGAGGTAACCCCAGGTCAAATCGTATACATTCCGAATTAAACCCATTTATAGCGGAAAGCTAAATGGACACCAATACAAATTCCAAGTAAAAAAATATCGATCGTCGTTGGAAAGATTAATGTACGAAACAGTTGATAAATAGCTATAGGTAAGCTAGCTTGTTCGATGACATACAATAGATGTCGGCACCACGGGGGCAAGCGATAGCGGTATATTCTACTCATCTTTGATCCCTCACTTCCATACAAATTTTCAAAACAGTTGACTTTACAAGGGCATTCTATATACAATATGATTATTCAATACTATATGTGAAATGCTATGAATGGGAAGAGTACATGAATCATTCCTTCAGAGAAGAAAACATTAGCTGAGAGTTTTCTAGGAATATGAGGCATGGAAGGTCGCTCAGGATGCAGCTTCTTTGAAAAGAGTAGAAGAAGCCGGTTAAAAGTCGTTATTTATCATGAAGTGTACAGGGTTTTCTCTGTAAATTAAGGTGGTACCACGGAAAAGTAATCTCTTTCGTCCTTTATTGGATGGAAGGGATTTTTTATTTTAATAAATCAGGAGGAATTAGAATGGAACAAAAGGATGTATCAATGCCAACAAAATATGATCCGTTGGCTATTGAAAAAGATCGATACAAATACTGGGTGGATGGAAAGTTCTTTGAAGCCACAGGGGATAAAAATAAAGAGCCTTATACCATAGTTATTCCCCCGCCAAATGTAACAGGTAAGCTGCACTTGGGACATGCTTGGGATACGACACTTCAAGATATCTTAACTCGTGTCAAGCGAATGCAAGGGTATGATGTATTGTGGTTACCAGGGATGGATCATGCAGGTATTGCCACGCAAGCTAAAGTGGAAGCTAAGTTAAAAGAACAAGGTACTTCACGGTATGACTTGGGTCGTGAAGCATTTTTAGAAAAATCTTGGGATTGGAAAGAAGAATATGCACAGTTTATTCGTACTCAATGGGAAAAACTCGGTCTTGGTTTAGACTATTCCAGGGAAAGATTTACGTTGGACAGTGGTTTATCAGAAGCTGTTAAAGAAGTATTCGTTAAACTTTATGAAAAGAACTTAGTTTATCGTGGTGAATATATAATTAACTGGGACCCTTCTACAAAAACAGCCCTATCTGATATTGAAGTAGAGTATAAAGATGTTCAAGGAGCCTTCTACCATATGCGTTATCCATTGAAGGGTGATGAAGGATCTATTGAAATTGCAACAACGCGTCCGGAAACGATGTTAGGGGATACGGCCATTGCTGTACATCCTGAAGATGATCGTTACAAGCACTTGATAGGCAAAAAAGCTATTTTACCAATCATCGGCAGAGAAATTGAAATCGTAGCTGACGACTACGTGGATATGGAATTCGGATCAGGAGCTGTTAAGATTACACCGGCACATGACCCTAATGATTTTGAAATTGGAAATCGTCATAACTTAGAACGTGTACTTGTTATGAATGAAGATGGTTCTATGAATGAGAATGCAGGAACTTACCAAAATATGGATCGTTTTGAGTGCCGCAAGCAGTTAGTGAAGGATCTTCAAGAAATTGAAGTATTATTTGACATTGAAGAGCATATGCACTCTGTCGGTCACTCCGAACGAAGCGGGAAGATTGTTGAACCATATTTATCAACTCAGTGGTTCGTAAATATGGAGCCCCTTGCCCAAGAAGCTATTAAGCTTCAAGCTGGTAATGATAAGGTGAGCTTCGTTCCCGATCGTTTTGAGAAAACCTATTTGAATTGGATGGAAAATATCAGGGATTGGTGTATTTCCCGTCAGCTTTGGTGGGGACATCGTATTCCTGCTTGGTACCATAAAGAAACGGGAGATATTCATGTTGGAAAAGAGGCACCAACAGATATTGAAAATTGGGAACAGGATGAAGATGTGCTAGACACATGGTTCTCATCCGCACTATGGCCTTTTTCAACTATGGGATGGCCTGACAAAAACAATGAAGACTTTAATCGTTATTTCCCTACAAATGTACTTGTAACAGGGTATGACATTATCTTTTTCTGGGTCAGTCGAATGATTTTTCAGTCGATCGAATTTACAGATCGTCGACCGTTTGAAGATGTTCTTATTCATGGTCTTGTTAGGGACGCAGAAGGACGTAAAATGAGTAAATCTTTAGGCAATGGAGTAGACCCTATGGATGTGATAGAGAAGTATGGAGCAGACTCCTTACGTTATTTTCTTTCTACAGGTTCTGCCCCAGGGCAAGATTTACGTTTTCAATGGGAAAAGGTAGAATCAACTTGGAACTTTGCTAACAAAATTTGGAATGCATCACGCTTTGCCTTAATGAACATGGGAGATTTAAAATATGAAGAGATCGACTTAACTGGTGAGAAGTCAGTCGCTGACGATTGGATCTTAACACGCTTAAATCAAACGGTTGAGCAGGTTACCAAGAATATTGACCGTTACGAATTTGGAGAAGCGGGTCGTCACCTTTACAACTTCATTTGGGATGAGTTTTGTGATTGGTATATTGAAATGGCTAAGCTTCCTTTATATGGGGAAGATGAACAAAGAATTCATACGACACGTTCCATCTTAGCTTATACTTTGGATCAAATTATGCGCATGCTTCACCCGTTTATGCCATTTATTACAGAGGAAATTTGGCAGCACCTACCTCATGAGGGTGAGTCCATTACTCAAGCATCCTGGCCTGAAGTTAGGAAGGAATTTCATAATGAACAAGCCGTTGCAGAAATGGAACGTTTAGTATCTATTATACGTTCTGTCAGAAACATCCGAGCCGAAGTTGATACGCCGATGTCAAAAGAAATTCAATTGATGGTACAAGGAAAAGATGATCAAGTAGTTGCGGAACTTGAAAAAAATCGTAGTTATCTTGAGCGCTTCTGTAATCCAAGTGAGCTATCGATAGCAACGGAACTTCAAGTTCCAGAAAAAGCCATGTCTGCAGTAGTTACAGGGGCAGAACTTTACTTGCCTCTTTCCGGTTTAATTAATATTGATGATGAAATTAAGCGTCTGGAAAAAGAACGGGAAAAGTGGGATAATGAAGTCAATCGGGTTCAGAAGAAACTATCCAATGAAGGATTTGTTAGCAAAGCCCCAGAGCATGTTGTTGAAGAAGAACGAAAAAAAGAAAATGATTACTTGGATAAGCGTGCAAAAGTAGAAGCGAGAATGAAGGAATTAAAAGCATAAATAATAGGAGGGTATTCTTATGAATACTCTCCTATTTTATAATGGGTTAACTATTTATGAAGCGAGGGACGAACTTATGAATTATGAGGATGCTATAAAGTGGATTCACTCAAGAGAAAAATTTAAAATCAAGCCTGGTTTAAAGAGAATGGAATGGATGATGGACAGGCTATCCAATCCAGAAACTAAACTTAATTCCATACACATTGCTGGAACCAATGGAAAAGGTTCAACAGTTTCTTTTTTAAGAAGTTTACTACAAACTCAAGGTTATTCTGTAGGAACATTTACGTCACCTTATATTATTCGTTTTAATGAAAGAATGAGCATTAACGGGGAAGCAATCTCTGACTATGAGTTAGCAGATCTTGTTGGAATCGTAAAACCTCTTGCTGAGAAACTCGCAAAAACTGAATGGGGGGAGCCCACAGAATTTGAGGTCATTACAGTTATGTCTATCATTCACTTCTCAAATAAGAATGTAGATTTTGCTATTTTTGAGACTGGGATTGGCGGGCGTTATGACTCCACTAATGTCATTCAACCATTGGCATCAGTAATAACAAATATAGGAAAAGATCATATGGCAATGCTCGGAGATACATACGAAGATATAGCTTCTGAGAAGGCTGGCATTATAAAAAAGGATACGCCGATATTTACATGTGTTAAACAAAAGGAAGCGATGGACGTTATTGAGGAAGAGGCCAAACGAAAAAATGCTCCACTTTACAGGGCAGACTTTGACTTTTCAACCACTTACCTAAGGACCTCTGAAAAAGGAGAAGAGTTTGAGTTCCAAATGGGAAATTATTGCTCTCCTCGTCTCTTGTCACAAATGAAAGGTACACACCAAGTAGCTAACGCATCTTTAGCCATAGCTACAATTGAACACTTGCGAAGGTCTGGCTTTTTGATTCAAAAAAGTTTTTATTCAGAAGCGATAGAGAAGACCACTTGGCCAGCCAGATTTGAAACTGTTCAGTCCCGGCCTCGTGTCATTTTGGATGGCGCCCATAATGAAGAGGGAACTCTAGCGTTACTTGATACTATTAAACGGTATTTTCCTGGCAAGTCTATATATCTATTATATGCAGCTGTTGAAGGGAAACCTGTTACAAAAATGCTTCATACCTTACAACCTCTCGTAAAAGAGGCATGGTTTACACAGTTCACTTTCCCAAAAGCTTTGCTGGCCAAAGATTTATACGGGTTATCCATGATTCAACCGAGCTATTACGAAAGTGATTATAAACAAGCCTTACTAGAAATATCAAAAAAAATGACAGAGGAAGATGTATTGGTTATTTCTGGTTCCCTTTACTTTATTTCTGATATTAGGAAATTTTTTGAATAAAAAGAAGGGCTGTGCTATTATTATAATTGTTTGAATATTCCAGTTATAATTCTTAAGAGGGGGTGGAGATCTGTTGATTTCAAGGCGAAAAAAGTTGGCCATTTATGGTGTTTGGCTAGCCATTTGGCCGTTAGCGATTTGTATAGTTTACAATCATACATCGCTTTCTCTTAGGGATTATCAAATAGATATCACTAGTTTTATTATACTAGCCTCAATTGTTGCACTATTTCCATTGTTAATGGGAAATTATCCTGTATTTTTAACAAATGGAGTTAGTTTTGCTGCTTTTTTGTATTTTGGATTACTTGTAGAGATTATCGTTTTTCAAGTAGCTATTATTTTCTTAATGGTAAAGCTTAGAATTGGTAAGGCTGACTTTTTTCGTGTTCCGCTTAATATGGTGATGTTTCTCGTTATATCGATTTTAACTGCTTCTCTTTATAATGCGCTTGGGGGAGAACACGGAAGTCAAGCACTCAACTCTGGGAGCGACGTTATTCCGGTATTTGCCTATGTAATCGGTCAAATAGTGGTGAACCAAATCTTTCTTCAGTTTTTAAGTCAATACCTCTATGGACGAAAACGTAAAAAAATGATTGATCAGGGTATGATTTGGGAATTACTTACGACCTTATGCATTGCCCCGATCGGGTTTATACTCTACTTTGTTTATACTAAGATAGGATCTTCTGCTATTTACTTAATTGGAATTCCATTCGTGTTGATTTCAATTACTCTGAGGCAATTCTATAAGACAAGCCAGGTAAACCGCTACTTACAGAAAACAGGTGATATTGGACATGAGCTTACGGGTAGCTTAGGAGTCCAAGATGTATTAGATGTGTTTGTTAATAGAGTAACAAAGTTATTACCTATAGATTATATGTATATATTTGATGTGACTTCTAATCATTCCATGAAGTTAATACGTTTTTATGATCGTGTTTATCAAACTGAACTTCCCGAGATCGATTTAATTGAAGACCAGAGTATTAGTGGGGATACATGGAAGACTGGTAAAGGAAAACATTACAATAGCAAGAAAAAGTGGAAGCATTTAATTAACCCCGATACACCTGAGAATGTCGAAAGCGTTTTGTCCCTACCGGTTACACGACAAAGTAAAATCGTTGGAGTTATTACGATCTATGCAACGAGACACAAAGCATTTTATAAGTATCAATATATGATATTAAATATTTTGAGTAATTATTTAGCAGTAGCTATTGATAATGCTAAATATTACGAAAAAACGAAAATAGAGAATGAACGCTGCCCATTAACCTCATTGTATAATTATCGTTATTTTGAAGATTATTTACAATCCATTGCTGATGACTGGCGAAATAACAAAGGGAATCAACCAGTATCACAAATCTTATTAGATATAGATCACTTTAAATCGGTGAATGATTACTTTGGCCATAAAGCGGGAAATGAAATTCTTTGTCAGTTAGCCAGACGATTAGAAGCTGTAATAGCAGAACGTGGTGTTGTCGCTCGATATGGCGGAGAAGAATTTGCTGTCATACTACCAGGCTATTCTAGTCAAGAAGCAGTAACTATAGCAGAGGAAATAAGACAGTCAGTTAATCATAAATCATATGTGAGCTATGAACATATCTTAAGTGATAATCAGCCGCAGAACATAGACGTAACCGCTAGTTTTGGTGTGGCTTCCTACCCCGAACATTGCGAAGATTTATTAGAACTTACTCGGCAGGCTGATCGTGCGATGTATATTGGCGCAAAACGACAAGGACGTGATCGAGTGGCAAGTTATGAAAAGTTAAAACAAGCGGCTGAATGAATCGTTCATTCAGCCGCTTGTTTTTATGGGGAAGAACACCCTCCAACCCCTTGATTAGACAGTAGGTTTATATTACTTTCTACATATCCTTGGCCTATAATCTCTCCTTCTGCACAAATTGTTCCAGTGCTCCACGAAAGACCAACATTGTTACTAATAATTATATCCTTTTTAGAAGAGATATAAGTGTCATTGTGCATTTCAATAGGTCCATCAATGAATAAATTTCCATCGGCTGAAATTTCGGCATCCCCCATTAGAGTTAAGGTTTCATCAATTCGCATACTCCCTTTAGATTGTAAAGAAGTATTTTCCTGGATAACTCCACCGTTTTTAAAATATAGATTGTTCGCAGACATAGTAGAATTACCCTTTAGAGTAACTGTGTTTTCAAATAAAGCATCTCCACGTACTTCTATTGTTGCATCGCCAATTAAAGTAGTTTTTTTATCAACATACAAATTTTTCTGGACGCTAAGCTCCACGGGCGAGCCTCCGCTATTCAATGTTAAATTATAGGGATACCACACACTTAAGGAAAATGTAGTTTGGGCGCATTCAGTTCCCCATGTAGGAGCATGGACCCGTTCTTCAGAAATTTTAGTGTTTTCATCAAAACTACACTTAATTTGTGATGGGATACCTTTTTGATAAGGTTGATGGTGAATAGGGTCTAAATTTTTAAATTCTTTACTATCACTAAAAAAATCTTGTTGTTGATTCTCATCTAGTACAAGATCACTTTTAGGTCTGGGAATAATAATAGTAGATGTTTGATAATCCGAAGAATTTTGTCCTTTCGTGTCGACTGTTATATCAATGTTTATAGGACTTTTGGTTGTCGTAGTTAAACATTCAGACGACTTAGATAATGAATTTTGCCCGTTTTCAATGTATAATTGACTAATAAATACGTGTTCAGAGCCTAGTAGATTTTCACCATTCACATAAATAACCTGATCATTTTTATAACAAATTTCTACAGGCTCTTGTTTTGTCTGTTCCCTTAAATGAGAAAGTATTTGATTCGTTTTCTGTTTTAAGTTGATTTGGTCTTCGACAGTCGATGATGAATTCATTGTTTGCGAAAACAGGCTACCAGCAATTGCTGTAATCATTCCTAACAAAGCAAGTGCAGCAAGTAGCTCGACCAGTGTGATTCCCTTTTCGTTTAGCAGACGATAACGTCGCACAATTTTTCTCCTAACTAGTAAGAAGTAGTGGTGATGATATGTTTAAGGATAAAGGATTTACTTTAATTGAAGTGCTAGCAGCCATTACGTTACTAGGATTAGTAACAACGGTTTTCTTAGCTGTTTTTTTAAATTATGCAGCCTCTTCCAATCGTGTTGAAACGGAACTGGATGCTACCAATATTGCAGAAGAGGTCGGGTATTATGTAAGTACTTCAGAAGAGATTTTGAATCAGTGGACTGCTTCTTGTTCACAGTCGGAAACTCAACAATCCGTGGATATTAGTTCTTTGGCCTCTATAAATGGTCATTTTGATACAGATAACTCAAATCGATTATATTACACATCTTCACAAAATCAAACCTATGACCTAGAAGTGAACCTATGTCAAAGCGTTGAAGAAAAAGGGTTGGTCGTTCGGATTAACGTAGAAGTATATCGGAGTCTAACTAGTGGTGAATTATCTCTTGTCACGGAAACTTATCATTATGTACGAGAGGAGGCCACCTCATGAAACAACTCAAAAATGAGAGTGGAGCTGCACTCGGCCTTGTGCTTTTAACCATTATTGTTATGGGTGTTCTCTTTACGGCTCTGGGTTTTCAGTTAACTTCTACTAATCAACAGGTTAATAAATCACAACAGTATGTGCAGGCGGAAAATTTGGCGATCATGGGTCAGGAGTACTTTGAAGCGAGCGTTAAAAAATTAAACAGGGAAACAAATGATCAACCGTTAAAAGAAAATATTCAAGAGCATTGGAATAATGAACGAACTATTGTCATGGATGATGCTGTTTCACATACAGAATATACCGTGCGTATTCTCGATAGCAAAAGTGATGCGAACAACATTAGCTATGAAAGTGTTGGGGTGTCTGGTGACGTGGAGGAAGTAATCCAGGGAACTCTAACGATTAATACATCAGGTTCACCAGTAGAGAGAGTAGCCTGTGAAAAAAATAATATACATATAGAGAATAGGGTTGTGAATTATTATACTTTTCTAGAACATTTAAACTTTGATAGTTTTGACAGATCAGAGGATGCCGGTTTGCGATCTTCTTATCAAGGGGATACATTGTTTAGTTCAGGGATAGCAAAAACGACTAATAATGTAAACACTACAATAAGTGGAAATGCGGTTTTTGAACACGGTTTACAAGTGAAGAATGGGGAAGAGTTAGAAGTATTTGGAGATTTGATTGTTAGGGATGGAGGTTTACATTTAAATAACAAAGCAAAACTCATTATTCATGGAAATCTATATATACAAGAACAGAAAGCGAACAAAATTCAAGGAACGGACCTTATGGTTTACAACAATCATGAACTTCGCTGTATAGAATCGTAGACAGCGATAAGGAGGTGGTCTCATGGAGTATGTTTTTTTCTTTGTTTCAATCCTTATAGTGCTTTTATTTATTTACTTAAAAGATTTTGGATTGTCAAGAAAAAGTACCCTACTGCTGTTTTTTACAGCTGTAAGTATTACGATTTTCGTTATTTTCTCAAATATGACGTTCCCTTTATGGGTGACAATTGTAGTCACCATAGGTCTTATTTTACTTTCATATATTCTTATCCAATCGAAAGTTGTTGAAAAAAACAAGGAATATCCGCAGCTTCCTTTAGAACAAGCAGCAACAGAAGAGGCTGAATTGCCAGCCGAAGGTCAAAGGGAGCAAGTGGAACTGAAGGTGGACAAAACAGAAGATGAAAAATCTATCGAGTCTTCCTTTCCACAAATAGAGAAGAAGTTGGAAGATGAGTTGGAAGATGAAGCATGGTTAGCTTCACGAGTCGCCTCTTCAGAAGATAAGCACCATCAAAAGTCAAGTGAACCGGCACAAAATAATTTAGAAGGTCGTCTAGAGTACATATTAGCTGAGGAAGAAGAGGGAAAGTCAAAGGAATCAAAGAATGAGAACGAGGAAAACAAAGATCGTGGTGTTCATATAGAAGATTATGAGATATCAGAAGTCGAAGTAGATTCCATGTCTCAAGATAGGAGAGATGACGTTTGATTCAATGGAAAAGCTTAATGGTTTTAACGGGTATGGTCACTTTTATGTTGACTATAACATACATAGGGCCTATGGGCTGGAACATAGTTTCTGGAGAACAAAATAGGTTTGATGAAGGAACAAAAGTGGCGGGAGTAGATATAGCTCAATTGAATCGGGAAGAGGCCGGGAAAAAGTTGCGAAACCGATTTGATCAATGGAAAAAGGAATATCCAGTAGAGGTGAAACTTCCTGGTAAAACGTTAAGTTTCCAAGAGGAGTTTGTTACTATATCAATTGAAGAGTCTCTAAACGGTATTGTCGAGGGAGACAATATACCGATTGTAATCGATCTGAATTCAATATATTTTGAGGATCTTAAGGAGCAATTACCTTCAAATTTAGCTGAACAAGTACAATTGGATAAATTCATAACTAAAATTGAAGCAGATGCTGCTAGACTTCCTGATCAATCTTTACGTTATTCGATTTATTCTTTTGTTCCTTCTGGAGTTGAGGATTTATATGAATCGATTTCTACAGATTCAGTTGAGGTCAAAGATGTTGAGTGGTTTACTAAATACACCAAAGAAGTAGGTAAGATTACTATAAATGCAGGAGAAAGAATATCGGTTTTAGATACAATGGATTCTGTAGCACTACCTGTAGACGAGTCAAATTTACATAGGATAGCAACTGTTATTTATAGTAGTCTCTTAGACACAAATTTTGAAATTGAAGAACGTCATATTAGTCAAACGCTCCCTGCCTTTGCTGAATTAGGGAGAGAAGCGAGTGTTGATTCACGGAAAGATCGTGATTTTATAGCACGCAACCCTAACCAAACGACCTATGAAGTTGTTTTTTCAATTCATAGTAGTGAATTAGAAGTAGAAATTCGAGGATACCCATTAGATTCTGAAGTTAGAAGTTGCGCGGACTATGGGCAGCGAGTAGAACCAAGAACAATTGTTCATTATTCACCTCTCTTAGTTGGTGAAGAGGTAGAGGTTAAACAATTGGGAAGTGATGGTCTTGCTGTAACTTTGATTCGTGAAAATCGAGAAGGTAACATAATGGAACTCATAGAGGATTATTACCCACCTACAGATCGGAAAATAGTGAGAAGTATTGATAAGAAGACACAAGATACTGAAGGAGTCACTCAGGATAACGAGAAAGATGAACAATCTCGATCTTCAGATGACGAAGGAAATACAAATACGGATGACTTAGAAACCGAGGGAGAAGGAGAGAATTATATTTGGGAAGATGAAGGAGAAGTAGTTGACCGTAAGTAACAAATGGGGGGAAACGGTTTGGATAGAAAAAGACTTGGAGACATTTTAAAAGAGGAAAAATTAATATCAGAACAAGAAATTAAGGAAACTATGCAAGTAAAGAAAGAAAAGCAAAAATTAGGTGATGCTTTGTTAGAGAGGGGCTTAATTTCAGAGCAACAGTTAATTGAAGTATTAGAATTCCAACTTGGGATTCCACATGTTTCTTTATACCGCTATCCGGTTGATACAACGTTGCTTAACCTAGTGGAAAAAGAATTTGCCATGCGCAATATCGTTATGCCTTTAAAAAAAGATCATAATCAATTGACGATTGCCATGAACGATCCAATGGATTATTATACGATCGATGATTTGCAGATTTCTACAGGGCTTCAAATAGCTCCAGTTATTGCGACAAAGGATGAAATCTTACAGAACATTAATAAATACTATAATATGCGTGATGTGGAAGAAAACATAGAGGATAATGATGAAGAATCACCAGCAATCCGTCTCGTTGATCAAATCATGGAGGTGGGTGTTCAGTTGAAGGCCAGTGATATCCATATTGATCCCCAGGAAACAAAAGTGTTGATCCGTTATCGAGTTGACGGACTGCTGCGGACTGAAAAAACACTCACTAAATCAATCCAAAACTCACTGATTGCTCGTGTGAAGATTATGGCTAATCTAAATATAACTGAAAGTCGGCTTCCTCAAGATGGAAGAATCAAAACGAATGTCAATTCTGTGCCTGTAGACTTAAGAATATCAACCTTACCCACTGTGTTTGGAGAGAAGATCGTCATACGAGTATTAGATTTAGGAAGCGTTTTAAACAAACTATCAGAACTGGGATTTAATAAAATAAATTACAAAAGATATTTAAAAATGATCGAACAGCCTTCCGGACTTATTTTAATGACAGGACCAACAGGTTCAGGAAAGTCTTCCACTTTATATGCTTCTCTTAACTACTTGAATACAGATAAGCAAAACATTATAACGATCGAGGATCCTGTTGAATATCAAATTGAAGGAATTAATCAAGTTCAAGTGAAGAGTGCAGTAGGTCTTTCTTTTTCAAAAGGATTACGATCCGTCTTGCGTCAGGATCCGGACATCGTCATGGTAGGAGAAATTCGTGATTCTGAAACGGCTGAAATAGCTGTTCGTGCATCTTTAACTGGTCATCTTGTCTTATCAACACTCCATACTAATAGTGCGATTGCTACCATTCCGCGGTTGTTTGACATGGATGTAGAGCCATATTTAGTTGTTTCCTCTTTATCAGGAATCGTAGCTCAACGCCTCGTACGAAAAATTTGTCAAAATTGCAAAAAAGTATATGAACCTACTGACATGGAACTCGAACAATTTGAGAAACGTGGCTTAACGATTGAGGAAATTTATAAAGGTGAAGGATGTTCGAACTGTCAGCATACAGGATACCAAGGCAGGATGGCTATCCATGAGATCCTTGTCGTTGATGACGATATTCGACAAATGATGATGAGTTATCAATCAATAGCTCAAATTAAAGACTATGCATGGAAAAACGGAATGATTTTTTTAATTGATGATGGATTGCTCAAGGTTAAGAAAGGTCTTACTACAATGGATGAAGTGATGAGAGTAGCACTAACTTAGTAGGGGGAATACGGATGGTAGAACGTTTTGAACAATTACTTAAGGGGGCTTATAAGCTAGAAGCTTCTGATATCCATTTAACTGTAGGTGTACCTCCAGTCTTTCGGCTACACGGAGAACTCAAACAATATGGTAAAGATGTACTTACCCCTAAGGACATTGAGGAAATGGCCCAGGCGATATTATCAGATGAACTATGGGAGCAATTTAAAGAAAAAGGAGAACTTGATTTTTCGTATGGTATTCAAGGTCTGTCAAGATTTCGTATTAATGCTTATCATCAGAGGGGATGTATTTCTTTGGCGATCCGAATAGTTCCCAAAGAAGTTCCGTCTCTTGGAGAAATATCGATGCCTGACATCCTAAAGAAGATAGCGGGCGTTTCTCAAGGGTTGGTTCTTGTTACCGGACCTACAGGAAGCGGAAAAAGCACGACATTAGCAGCGATGATTGATTATATGAATCATAATATGCGCCGACATATTATTACTTTAGAGGACCCTATCGAATATTTGCATACTCATCATCACTGTATTATCGACCAGCGAGAGATTGGTTTTGACACTCAAAACTTTGCGAGCGGTTTGCGATCCTGCTTGCGACAAGATCCGGACGTTATTCTAGTGGGCGAAATGCGGGACCTTGAAACGATATCAACAGCAATTACTGCAGCAGAAACAGGTCATCTTGTACTTGGAACCTTACATACAACGGGAGCAGCGGCTACGATGGATCGTATCATTGATGTATTCCCACCTGAGCAGCAGCCACAAGTTCGCATTCAGTTAGCGACAGTATTGCAATCAATTATTTCACAGCGTCTTTTTCAAACGAAGGATCGGCAAGGAAGAGTAGCTGCGACGGAAATCTTAATGAATACTCCGGCTGTCAAAAATTTAATCCGCAATGAAAAAATTCATCAAATACAAAATGTTATGCAAACCTCCAAAGCAGAGGGTATGCATACCATGGATATGTCTCTCCGTCATTTACTAGAGACGGGTGAGATCGCAAAAGACTCAGTAATCCCCTTTGTTCAGGAGTGAGGTTAGATGGCTTATTTTAAATACGAAGGACGAAATCGTAAAGGAGCTCAAAAGCAAGGTCGTGTGAAAGCTGATAGCCGACAGCAAGCAATTCAGGATTTAAGGGACTCGGGAGTGTTTGTAGCCCGAATTACTGAACTTGAGGGACTTTTATATAAGGAAATTCATCTTAGTAATAAAGTGAAAAGCAAAGATTTTGTATTGTATCTCCGCCAATTTGAAACATTAATTGAAGCAGGAGTTTCCTTGTTAGAAGCTACGTATATCTTACTAGAACAAACAAACAGCCGTCCCTTAAAAAAAGCACTTAACGATATTGCTGAGGAATTAGAAGCGGGTCATGCGTATTCAGATGCAGCCGAGAAGCACCGGAAAATATTCCCTGTTCTTTTTATCAATATGGTAAGAGCGGGGGAAGCCGGAGGAAATCTGGATGAAATTCTTCATCGTATGGCTAGTTATTATGAAAAACAGCATGAGCTAAAACAGAAAATACTTTCCGCTCTATCCTATCCGATGGTGGTTGGAGTTATTGCTCTCTTAATCGTAATATTTATGCTAAGTTTTGTTGTGCCAAGATTTGCGAATATGTTCACAACGTTAGGCAGTGATATTCCACCAATTACGAGTTTTATATTAAATGTAGGAGATTTTTTTGGAAGCTTCTGGTGGCTGTTTTTTATCATTCCTCTCCCCATATGGCTAGGATTTCGAGTAGGGATGCAAAATCCTACCTTTGCCTACTATGTGGATTATGGCAAGATGAAACTCCCTCTTTTCGGTAAGCTTGTTCAGAAAGCCGCTCTCTCTAGAATGACACGAACTTTAAGTTCATTGTTTAATAGCTCTGTACCGGTTCTACAATCCGTGCAAATTACTGAGCGTATAGTAGAGAACAAAGTAATTGAAGAAGGCTTAAAACGGGCGAGGGATTCCCTTGAAAAAGGCGAATCTATGGCCAATCCATTACTTCATCATTGGGCCTTTCCGAGTCTTGTCACTCAAATGATTATTGTGGGAGAAAAGACAGGGGCATTAGATCATATGTTGAGTAAAGCAGCAGATTTTTATGAACAAGAAATTGATCATAGTACAGATCGTATCAAGATGTTAATTGAACCGTTGATGATTGTCATGTTAGCTATTGTCGTTGGCGGGATTGTTGCAGCAATTGCAATTCCAATGTTTTCTGTTTTTGAACAAATTCAATAATTCGACACAAAATGAGGTGTTTATTATAATAAATAATGTGGTATCTTAGTAATATAGAAGTAGTTTATTAGTCTTATATCGGATGTGATGAACAGTACTCTGTAATTGGGCACTTAGAGAACTGGGAGCAAGTAGTGCAACCGACCGGATAATCATTACGGTTGTCTGGAATTTTTATTTAGTAAAGGGGAAAAGGTATGTTCATCACATGGAAGAAAAGTCTAAAGAATCAAAAAGGTTTTACGTTAGTTGAGCTTTTGGCGGTTATTGTAATTCTCGGAATTATTGCAGCGATTGCTGTACCATCGATAGGGAACGTGATTGAGAACTCGAAAAAGGATGCGACGGTTGCGAATGCGGAGCAAATGATTGAGGCCTCTAGGTTGTTAGTGACATCAGAAAACATTCCAACGGGAGACAATGCTTCTGTAACTATTGATCTTAAGGATGACGGTAATGAAACTTATAGTTTAATAGGTGACGGATATTTGTCTTCAGATTTAAAAGATCCAGACGGTAATTCGTATGAATCAGGTGGAGTGGAAGTAACTAAAGCAGATTCTGGAAGTATGTCTTACAGCGTTTATTTAGATGCTGGAAATGATAACTATGATATTGGATCAAGTGGTAATAGTAATAATCCTGATTTTATTAAAAGTGAAGATTTAAACCGAGGAAAAGTTGGAAATTAAAGTAATGTGAAGTGAATTACTGAAGAGCCCCCTCCTTAAAGGGGGCTCTTCAGTAATTAATAAGGAGCGAAAAATGACTACACTACTCACCCTTTATTTTTACCTATTAGGTGTCACACTTGGATCTTTTTACAATGTCGTCGGCTTGCGTGTACCTAACGGCGAACTATTTAAACAAGAACGATCCTATTGCCCCAATTGCCATCACACATTAAGTTGGTATGAATTAATCCCCGTGCTGTCTTTTTTTATTCAAAAAGGCCTATGCCGTCATTGCCATCAAAGAATCTCTTCGATTTACCCTTCAATGGAAATTCTCAGTGGGCTCGCATTTGCTTTTAGCTACTGGAGGTTTGGATTCGATCTCCACCTCATCCTTGCTTTACTATTGTTATCCATGTTCCATATAATTGTCGTCAGTGACTTGCGCTATATGATTATTCCTAATAAAGTTTTGATTTTTTTTACGGTGATTTTCATCATTTATAGAGTGATCGTTCCGCTAGAACCATGGTGGGGCTCGGTAGTCGGTGCCATGGTTGGATTAATAGGGACGGCATTAATCATTATCGTCAGCCGTGGAGGTATGGGTGGTGGCGATATGAAGCTTTTTGCAGTTATCGGCTTAGCCTTGGGTACAAAGTTATTACTCGTTACATTTTTCCTCGCTAGCTTAATAGGTGCGGTTGTTAGCATTACGCTACTAGGTTTAGGGATCATTACAAGGAAAAAGCCAATTCCTTTTGGTCCTTTTATCGTGACGGGAGGAATCCTGTCTCTCTATTATGGACCAGTTTTAATTAAGTGGTATGTCACCAGTTTCTTTTAGCCTCGGAGGTGAAGTAATGTTTAAGTTAAAATCTAGTAAACACAGATTACATATGGTGGTAAAAAATCATGCAATACGTTATGTGATTTCTAAACCTTTTGACAAAAACAGTATTGTAGCATTTGGAGAAAGTATTCTGCCTCGAGATTTGATTGTTGAAGGGGTAATCCAAGATAGCCGTCGGTTTGAGATGCAAATTGAAGATATTTTAAACCATCATCGTTTAAAAACGAAAATTTTGTACTTTGCTGTGCCTGATTCGTCTGTCATCATTCGTCATCAAAAGGTACCTGAACAAGTTGAATGGGATGAGGTGAAAGGCTATTTATACTCGCAGTTAGGAGAGAGCATTCACCTCCCGTATGAAAATCCTGTTTTTGACCATGCGAATTTGGGCGAATATAATGGAGAAAAGAACGTGTTATTTGTCGCTTATCCAGAAGAACGATTAAACCAGTTGAAAGATAGTTTTAACGAAGTAAAGCTTAAGCCTGAAGTGGCGGAATTAACGTCTTTTTCTGTTTATCGTTTGTATGAATCCTATAAAAAAGTACCTGATGAGGAGCATATTTTGATTGTTGAGTGGAATATAGACGGAATTGTCCTGACCGTGTTTAATAAGGGAATTCCGCAATTTTCTCGTCAGATGAAATCAAATTTAGATCATCAATCATGGAAGGTTACTAGTAATGATTCCGAAAGGTGGTTAGAGTGGCGTGGGACTCATTCAACTATACAAGGGTATGTCTCCGATCAATTAGAAGAAATGTCTCGCATTATGAATTTTTATAAGTTCTCAGTTAAAGAAGGGAAGGCGGAAATTTCAAAAGTACTACTAACCGGTGATTGGACTTACAGGAGCGAATTATTTGAAACGATGAATTCTAGATTTTCACTTCTTGTGGAAACTGTCGAGCTTGATCAATTAGAAATAGATTCTTTGCCTAATCGTTTTGCCGATGTTGTTGGATTATCCTTTAAAGGTTCGTATTGAATTATGGAGTGTTTGCTATGATCGTAGACATTAATTTAATTGAAGAAAAAGAAAAGCGAAATCTAACTCCATGGTTAATCGTGGGAGTGACTTTACTTATTGCTCTCATTCTGTTGTTTTTCTTTTGGTTTGAATCCCGTCAAATAAGTAGTGAGCAGAAATTGACTCAAGAACAAATTAAAGAAATAAGAGAAGAACAAGCTGTTACTGAAGGTAATCATATTACAGAATCAGAAGGTAAAGTGAAGGAACTTCGAGAAGCGAGAAATTCAGTTGAAGATACCTTGTTTCCTACGATTCCTATTCTTGAGAGAATGATAGTGCTATTACCTGAGAGAGGTTACATAGAGAACTATAGTTATCAAGTGAATCAAACGATTGAAATTGAGGTGCGCTTTGATTCGTTACAAAAAACAGCTACCTATACAGATGCTCTTCTTGCGGAGGAGTTTATTGAAGACGTTGAGCTGCGCGATGTGTTCACAGAATCTCCAGAAGAAGGGTTAAATCAATTTGAATTTCGACCACGTTATTTAGCTTCATTTTCAGTTGTTGTTAATCGTCAGTATTCTCCGGAAGAGGAGGGTGATAAGGATGATTAAACAGCGGAATTTATATATAGGGATGAGTATTATTTCCATCTCATCTTTAGTAGGCCTTTGTTTTTTATTTCACACGATATTTATAGGTGACTCACAACAGGAAATAGCTACACTTCAGCAGACATTAGTGACAGAGAAAGAAGTACTCTATTCAATGCAAAATCAAGAAGAGGACCCTTCGCCCTCCCTCCGGACGTTGATTACTGAGCTACCTGTGACGAAATCCACAGATCAAGTATTGACTGCGCTTGAGAGGGCTGAAAGTGTTTCTCAAAGTGTGATAAATAACATCCGATCCGCATCTCCTGAAAATTACGGAGAAGCAGAAAACAATAATGAAGAAGTAATTCGTTCAATAGGGACCTTGCCAGAAGGAGTGCAAACCCTTAATTTTGAAGTAGAGCTGTTTTCGAAAAGTTTTGATGATTTTTTACTATTCCTCGATCAATTATCTAATCATGAGCGACTCGTGGGTGTTAATTCTATAATCTTTGATGATGAACAAGTAGAAGGCTATGGAGAGAATATCCATAATTATTTTATAGAGTTTTCTGTATTTTATTATCCAGAACTATCTAGTTTAAAAGATGAACAATCAACATATAATTACCAAAGGAAATCAAATAAAAATAACCCATTTGAGACGAAAGACTAATCCTAGGATAGTCTTTCGTTTTTTTATATTGTCGAAAACGTCATGACAAAATCCAACGTCATTTTTATAATGCTTGTGTTAGATTGAAGAAAATAGTGAGGGAGTGATAACAGATGGATGAAAAAAATAAAATTAAAATCTCATATAATAAAAATGATAGCCAGGAAGAGATCGTTAAGGCAAAAGAGCAACAAGCTGCCACTCAATTAAACAAGCTACAAAAGACTCATGAACAAACGTCCTACTCTAAATTCAACAAAATCCCTACTATACGTAAAAAACTTTCGCAATCGTCATTTAAATATGTAAGTTTATCTATTATGACGGCATTATTCGTAAGCTTAGCCCTTGGATTTGTTTTATTGAAATTGTTCGTTTCAGTAACAGAGGAGGCTGCTCCAACGCAATCGGTGTCAGGGGATCAGATTCAAACGACGGAAGCTTCAAAGATATCTATTGATCTTCCGAGTTTAGAAGCAAAAGTTGTCCAGAGTGGTGTTTATACGAATGAAGAAACAGCTAATGAATGGAAGGACAAGCTTTCAGAGCAGTCATTGCCATCTATTATTTGGCTACAAAATGAACAGTACTATTTGTTATCTGGAAGTGAGGATAAGGAATCAACAGTGAATGTGTTGGTTGATGAATTGTCAGAAATGGAAGTTCCAACATACTTAAAAACGTGGGAAGTTGAAAGTGGGAAAATAGCTGTCATAGAATCTCAATCTTCTATTGTGAAAAGTGTAATCAATCATTTGGAGAAACACACTCTCCACACTGTTCCTATGGAAGAAAGAGATCAAATGCTACAATCATGGTCTGAAATAGAAGGGAATGATGAGGGATTTAGTCAAGCTCTTAAAGACTGGGTAAGTGAAACAGAAAATGGTTTAAGTTGGTTAGCTTTCGCTCAGGCCTTAGAATCAATGAAGAAATAACATAATTTTTCAAGAAGGGAGTTAGGTAGATAGCCAATAATAGAAATATTATAGCCTAATAATAGAATATTTCCATAGCTTCTTCCTTTAGTATTCCAAAGATACTGAGTCTATAGAATCAATATTATTCTATAGACTATAAATACCTCATACTTGGGGAATTAAAAGGAAAGGAAGCGACTGAATGTCATCTACAAGCATTATGATTCGTGATGTACCAAAAGAGGATCGACCTCGAGAGCGATTACTTAAACTTGGTGCTTCTCAGTTATCTAACCAAGAACTGTTAGCGATTTTGCTAGGAAGTGGGACAAGACAGGAGTCAGTAACCGATCTGGCTCAAAGAGTGCTTATCCACTTTGAAGGGATTATGCTTTTGAAAGACGCTACGATCGAGGAGCTAATAGCCATTAGGGGGATCGGTTCGGCTAAAGCCGTTCTATTATTGTCTGCTATCGAATTTGGTAAAAGAATTCAACAAATGAAGCCAGTAGAAAGGTATGTCATCCGTAGTCCTGAGGATGGGGCGGATTTTGTAATGGAAGAAATGAGGGATTTGAAACAGGAACATTTTATTTGTTTGTTTCTTAATACGAAAAACCAGGTGCTTCATAGACAAACAATATTTATTGGCAGTTTAAATGCCTCGATAGTACACCCTAGAGAGGTATTTAAAGAAGCTGTTAAGCGTTCAGCTGCTTCTATCATTTGTGCTCATAATCACCCCTCTGGAGACCCCACACCCTCTCAAGAAGACATTCAAGTTACGAAAAGGTTGAATGAATGTGGGAAGATCATTGGGATCGAAGTGCTAGATCATCTAGTGATAGGAGATCGAAAGTTTATTTCGTTAAAAGAAAAAGGATATCTATAATACTTTCGAGTTTTTTTGAAACCATTGATATATGGGGGTTTTCAGGGTGAATCAGCACCCTGATTTAAGAAAACCTCACAAAACCCTCACATTATTTTTTAAAACTGTATTCTTTCAAGGATGTTCCCGTACAAATTAGAAATTTGTACAGGAGCATCTTTTTTCATTTTATTCGTTACGTGCGTGTAAATTTTCATGGTGGTTGCTGAGTCATCGTGCCCGACCCTTTTCATGATTGTGGGAAGCTCTACTTTAGCTTCTGCCAGCATACTAACGTGTGTGTGTCTGAAAATGTGAGGAGTCGCACGTTTTGTAATGTTTGTATATTTTAGTAATTGATTCATCCTGGTGTTTAACGCAATGGTCGTATAGGGGTATCCATTTTTGCGGGCAAATACGAAATCCTCATCGTGATACTCATCCATCGTGTTCCAGTAATTAATACTCGAATTGCGCAACTTCATTTTTCTTTTATCATTCTCTAGTACAACATTTCGCAGCATGTCCAGAACTACCTTTTCCATAGGAACTTCTCTTACTGATCCATATGTTTTGGGTGGTGTTAATACGTAATCCCTCATATTGTTTTTTTCGTTGTAGAGCGTTTTTGTTATGTCTATGACCTCTTTATCAAAAAGCAGATCTGACTTTTGCAGAGCACATAACTCACCAGGTCGAATACCGGAGAACGCCAATGTGTAAAACCGTTCTTTATCATAAAGTTTGCCATGTTTGACTACTGCATTTAAAAATTCTTCTAACTCTTCGTGATCTAGAAACTTTTCTTCTATATTGTTCTTTTTTATTTCAACCACTGTTTTTTGCTCTTTTGGGATCTCCGCACCTGTAGCAGGATTTTCTTTAACCCATTTATTTTTTTTAGCATACTTAAATATCTGATTAGCTGTACCATGGATGCCTTTAACTGTATTTCTGGAATAGTCAGCAAATAGAGTATTGATGACTTTTTGATACATGTAATGAGTTACTTTTGCAACTGGGTGTTTTGCTAAATGCCTGTTTAGAACAAGGACATCCTTCCGGCGCCTTAATAAGGTACTGTCTTTGTGACCTAGTACTTGGTACATTTCATACCATCTAGAAGTAGCCTCATCGAACGTTATATTTTTTGTTTTTTTATTGTCAAAACCATTTTCCTCTAAGTCGAGTATGGCAGCTAATACTTTATTCTTGGCTTCTTTTTGTTTTATAGCTCTCCTGGTTATTTGATTGCGTTTTCCAGTTACAGGGTCACGCGGTCCGTCAGCAACACACTCCCATCTGATTTGACCCGACTTTAATTTAATCTTTTCACAGCGCATAGCACACATACCTCCTCATAACTACCTTAATTCAAATCAACTACAACCCGTGGTACATATTATGGTTCAATGAGCCTATCCATTGATTTTCGTATTTATAAAGACGTTGTGAAGCGAACGGAATTGTCACATTGAATGTATCAGCGACCTGTTTAACAGCATGCCTTCGATTGAAGGGGAGTTCCATTTTTAGCAACATAAATGTTGGAATGCAAAAGTGAAGGGAGAAAGAATGTGCATCCCATTCCTGATAGTGAATAAATTCGAGTGGCATTACGGACTGATTGCCGGCATGGCGTTTAGGATGACAGAGCTCATGTGCAAACTGTTGCCATGTAGACCGTGTGGATAAGTCTCTATTAAGAAATATGTTGGCTTCATTATCCCAATTTATCACCTGACTATCCTTGTCCCAATAAACAACATAAATATCAAGTTTTCTCGCAATTTCCTCAATAATGAGCTGATCAGGATGATCAATTTCTAATCCATAATATATATCTCTTACAAAATCCTCTACATTTGTTGTGTAATAATACATGTAACCCCTCCTAATAGGAACGTATGTTCGGTTTATTAGTGAAAAGAAAAGCCCCGACAAGGACTTTATTTTAAATTCCATTATAATATAATTCATTTTCTTTTAAAATTTTTTCCGCCATTTTTATCGGAGGATTTCCTTCTCTTCTTTATAATTTCCCACATTTCCCTTAGCTGCTCAAGGTCTTCTTCATCGCTTTTAGGAAGTTCATAGAACCAGCGTTGTAAATCAGGGTTATTTTTGAAAGCTTCGAATTCTTCATTTTCTGATAGATCGGGGCTATTTGATCTACCTAGTAAGTAGTCAGAAGATACATCAAGGACTTCCGAAAGTTTGGCAAGTTCGTGATCTTTGATAGGCCGATCACCAGATTCAATTCTGTTCATCACACTTGTGTTTAGAGAAATCCTACGAGCAAGCTCTCTTTGGCTCCATTCTTTTTTCTCTCTAAGATAGACTATCCTTTTGTTTATAGTCAAAAAATCACCCTTTTCTATACATGCAATTTGAGGATAACATGTTTCTAAAATGGAAAAAACCGTTATTTCTAAAAAAGAAATTAAAAGTTGTTGACATTTCTAATACAGCAATGTATTATGTGGTTACAGGGTTGCTAAAATAGCAACGAGGAGGGAAGGAATGAAAACATTAAATCTAGAGTTCATCAGGAACAGACGGAATGATTTAGGTATTAACTTGCAAGATATGGCTGATAGAATGCGGACCTTAAACAATGGTAACGGCTTCAAAAATGCTTCTACCTATAAGAAATACGAAGACGGAGACTATAAGTTCGACGCAGAGCATCTGCCATTACTTGCAAAGATATTAAAGTGTAGAATCTCGAGTTTTTTTAGAAACGTCGTTGCTAAAACAGAAATAAATAAACAGGAGGTAGTCTGATTGGACAAAGAAAACGATTTAATAGTTGGTTTTGAAAAATACACCGTTGATAGCGAAAGGAGTCAATTGACCGTTACTTTAAATGTTCATTCAAGCGAATTTGACCTTAAAAAATATCAGGTGGTGTACGACGCTATTAAATCTTCGCTTAAAGAAAAAGAGCTATTTCCTAAGGAAATGATCTAAGAATGCAATTTTCTATCAACCTTGAAAGTTTCGACCAAGTCGCTTTCGTGGAGGAAAAAGAAACGGCCGAAAAAAATGGTTTTAGAAAGTTGGACTACTGTATGGGAACCAACTTAAAAATTAGTGAACTTAAAGTTCCGAATTATTCGGATTACTACCTTTTAGTGAAAATTATTCAGTATAAATAGCTTCACCTTTATCACGAGGCCAAGCAACGCATTCAAATAATAAAAAGGAGGTCGGATGATGAACATCAATGAACTGCTCGATCGTTCGACTATCACTACTGAAGTCTTAACGATTGTGTGGAACCTCCAAGAAGATGATAACTACACCAAAGAAGATGCAGTTCAGGATTTACTCGACTTACTGGATACACAAGAACTGATCTAAGGAGGTGATCTAGGTGACAACAAAAAAGAAAAACCCAAGCCAGGAATATAGCCACATTAAAGGGACGAAAAGAGGGCGTCTTATCTCTGAGAGAAAGAAACGTCAACTTACCCAAGGCGAATTAGCCGCAGAGCTTGGAGTCTCTCTATCGTACATTTCTAGTATAGAGAACGGTCGTAATAAACCAGGGTTCGAATTATCAATAAGATTAGAAGAGTTTTTCCAAGTACCTTACGAAGACTTAATTCCCGATTTATAAAAAAGTCTTGACAAGGGGTTGCACCAAAATTTCCAATTCAAAAATCAAAAAATATCTGCGCAAACCTCAGCGAAGTTAAATTTCCTTTTATTACCAATTGAACAATGAAGACAAAGCTAGAAATACTCAGAAAGAGATTAAATTGGAAATTGCTCAATTTCTATAATGGTAACAGGAGGCAATTCATGAATCAATTAACTGAAATGTTCAATGGTCACCAACTCAGGGTGATCGAACAAGATAATGAACTATTCTTCTTGTTGAAAGATGTATGCGAAATTCTAAACCTTGGAAATCCAAGGCAAGTAAAAACAAGGTTAGAGGATGACGTCATTTCAAATTACCCCATCCAAGATTCATTAGGTAGAACTCAACAAGCAACCTTCATAAATGAAGATGGGCTCTATGATGTAATTCTCGATAGTCGAAAACCTGAATCCAAATGTTTTAGGAAATGGGTGACATCAGAAGTTCTCCCTTCCATACGAAAAACAGGTTCTTACGAAGCTCAACAACCTAAAGTATTAAGTGATAAAGAACAATTAATGGCTTCAATGAAATTATCAATCGAACATAACGAAAAAATCGAACAGCATGATGAACGAATAACTTTCTTAGAAGAAACCATGAGAATTGATGGGTCTCAGGAATACAAAATCAAAAAGAGAGCAAGCAAAAAGATCATGGAAGTGATTGGTGGTAGAAAGGCTCCTGCTTACAGTGAAATGAGCCGGCAAGTGTTCTCAGCTTTCTGGAGGGACTTTAAAAACCATTTCACAATCCCGCGCTATAGTGAACTACCCAAAAAGCAGTTTGCAGAAGGTATTCGATTTATTGAACTTTGGCAACCAGATACGAGCTTGCGAATGGAAATTGAAAGCACTAATCAACAACAAGTCATTCGGGGGGTGATCTAATGCTCCAAGCTCAATTTGATCAAGAACTATTCCAACAGATGGTAAACGATGCCGTAGACAAAGCTATCGAACGCCATGCACTCAAAGATCAGCTGCCACCGCTGCTCACACGCAAGCAATTCATGGAGCTCATGCAAATAGGTGAAACGAAATGCGCTGAATTATTCCATCGTGAAGACTTCCCGGTAAACCGAGAGTTTGGTCATCCAAGAGTACCGACCACATTGTTAATGGATTGGATCTACAGCCATACCGATTGGGTCAAGAAACATGCGGACCCTAAGAAACTATCAATCGTTTAACTGTACAGCCAGTATATCCATACACTCATTCACATTACTAGACATCAAAAGTGACGAAGGGAGTTAATCCAAATTGACCATCGAAAATGAATTGGTCAAAGCCAGAAACAGACAAGACACTACACAACTAGAACTGTCCTTTGACACCAACTATTGCAGAGAAACGATATCGAAAGTAGAAACAAAAGATAGAAAGTATCAACCCGAAATGAGGAAGGCTTTCTCAGAATCGCTTGATGATCCAGAGTTTTATTTTCATACATGGGAAGAATCAACTGGATATGTGCACATGCCTTATCTTGATGGCGACCATATCCAGCACGATCCCATTCATATGAGGTACTTCGCCGAACAAGAGACACAAGAAGCATTGGAAAACTTGGACCACGTGAAATGGCATAAGCCGATACAGGCAAATTCGGACCTGGAAAGAGAAGAAGTGAAGCAGGTCATTAAAGAAATCCTGGACTCATCAGTTTCTCAGATTAACTTGGTAGCAGCGTTATGTAAGGAATATGATTTCTCAATGAAAAAGTTATTTAAAGAATGGCTCATATCACTGAAAGCGAGGCGATTAAAAAAATGAATAATCTTGATAACTATTTAAAACAGGACATTGAACAAGCCGCCCAGGAAACACGGCGCTTTTGGAATTTAGCGAATAAGCTTCAGGCAGAATTCACTCAAGGGGATATGGAGGCCTGTAAGCAAACCGCATTCAACATGATCCAAATATCTAATGAGCTTGAGTGGTTGCAAGAGCGCAAACAAAACAATAATCAGTTGAGTCACTTGGTAGCACGTTTAAATCAAAAAGGAATTGTAGCAGCAAAAGTGGAGTGGCTACGTGAAGATTGATTGGCAGAAAGTAAAGATCGTTATGTCAGCTGGTGGAGCTTATTGGTTCTTATATCATGCAATCGCCGCATTATAGGAGGGATGAACAATGAAACCACACGAAGCATTTGATCAGGCTGTTGATGAAGGTATAAATCAAACGGATAGAAACAGATTTTATGTAACATTTATAGGCATGCTAACTAGCCATATAGTCAGAAGAAAGGCAAGGGCGAGAGTCTCTATCTTTTAATGAATTGAACTACAACTATCGGTTGCTATCCTTTAATTAGCCACTCTATGTGACTAGATAGAGCAAGAGGATAGTTATTTGCTAAAAGTGGAAGGAAGGGGTATATATGCAAGGTTGGGTAAAACTTCATCGAAAGATCCTTCATAGTGAAATTTTTGATAATGAGAAGATGCTAAAGATATTTATTTACTGCTTAACAAAATCAAGTCATAAACAAGCGGAAGTTAGAGTGGGAAGACAAAAGGTTCAGCTGGAACCAGGTGAATTTATATTTGGGAGAAAGAAAGCTGCTACGGAGCTAAACATGAATGAATCGACGATCCGAGATTATCTGAAAATCTTACAGGAAGATGGTGTGATTACCATCCACCCCACCAACAAATATAGTGTTATAACCATTGATAATTGGGGAACCTATCAATCTAATGAGGAAGAATACGACAACAAAGAGACAACAGAGAAACAACAAAATAACACCACTTTACCATCGGAAGGACAGCAAAAAGACACATACAAGAATGAACAAGAACTTAAAGAAGTTAAGAATGTAAAAGAATTTATTACTACAACTACTTCTGGACCGATGAATAGGGACGCCATTCAATTCTTTAAAAACAACTTTGGCATTATACGTCCTCAAATCTCAGAAGAAATAGTGATATGGAGTGAGGACCTTGGGGATCCATTAATCATGGAAGCTATGAAACGTTCCTTAGATCGTAATAAACCAACGTGGGGATACGTGAAGAGTATTCTTAAATCCTGGATAAACAAAGGAATTCGAACGATAGAACAAGCAGAGGCGGAGAAAGTTGAATATGAAAATAAAAACCATAACAATGGTACATTCTCTAAAGGACCCTCCAAACAGGAAGTGGTGCCGGAATGGTTTAAAAACCGTGAAGAGCAAGAAAAGCATAATATAAATAAACAGCCTAGCATTGAAGATACAGCTCGAACCATTGAGTTATCGATCAAGCTAAAAAGATCGAGAGAGAATATTCTTGATTCTATTGATCATCGGTATAGACTTTCTGAAGAGGATATGGCTTCTATTCGGGAAGGTAAATGCTCAGCTATAGATATTTTATTAGACCAATTAAAGCTTAGAGTGGTTGGAGATCCATGAAACTAGGGGGGAGTAATATGGGGAAATCAAATAAAAAGCACTTTGCTTATTATGATATTTCTTCACAAGCTGACAATGTAAAAACCTTTGAAGGAAAAAGATATGATGTGCACGGTATTTGGGCGGTAGATCGCCATGGAACTACTAAAAAACTTGCCAGTATCTATTATCGAATTCGAACTGTAAAGGATTATCGATTTAGAACCATTGCTAAACGGAAAAACCCTAAGAGTGAGCTGATACCCGTCAAGTAAGTATAACGATTTTAATACGTGCTTAAATAGCACTTATTGAACATTGAAAACTACATATCTATGTTAGGAAAAGAAAGGTCACAGAACTTTCCTAGCTGTCGATGAGCGTTCGGTGCGTGTTACGTGAAACGCATCTAGTGACCGGGTAAGCGTTGTATCAATAATGGTTCTTCTATTTGAAGTGAGGGTATTGCCGATGAAACTTTTAATAGTAAAACCTAGATACATAAAGTTCTTCGTATATGCTAGAAACGTTGTGCATTGCAGAACACTATGATTAATATAATGGGTCTGCATAGGGTTGATTGTATCTAGCCAAACACAATCTTATATAGAAAAAGGTTTCCTTTCCAAGATGTGGATTTATATTTGAGTAGGTGTTAGAATCGTTATACAAATCACTTGAGAGGGGAATCGTCTGATGAAAAGACATTGGATTGGTGGTTTGGCTGGACTAGTTATGGCCTTTATTCTTGTAGGTTGCGGAACTCAGGGAGCCACAGGTCAAGTCGAGTCTTTATCACCAGACGAAATGAAAAAATATATTGGGAATAACGATTCAGCGTACGTATTGGTTAACAGCACCGAAGATGATGCCGAACGAAAGTCCAATATTAAGTTTGTTGAAGAAAACATTGAATCTATTAATGTGAAAGAAATTAATTCTCAATCAACTAAAATGCTAGAGAACGATTTAAAGTTAAAGGATTTGGGTCTAAAGGATATCCAATTTGAAACCTTAGGAGTTTATAAACATGGAACCTTAACAGAATATGTTTCCTTAAGAGGTGTTGACCATTCTTCCGAGAATGAAAAGGAAAAAGCACTCCAAGAATTCATTGATGAGACAGCACCGTAAAAGAAGTGATCTATATAGATCGCTTCTTTTTTTATGGTTTAGTTTTCTTAGAAGGAGGTGAGAAGGTGGGATCTACGAACCGCGAACTCAAACAATCGAAAGATCTTGTTCAAACACTTTTAACCATTCAAGACCTTTCTTACAATAATTGGCTACACGAAAAACATCAGGAATACATTCAAGAAAATCAAGACGTTGTCATGAAATCTCTCATGCATTACAAGGGATTGAATAATCAGGAAGGTAACAACAATTACTAAAAGGAGCGTATTTATGATGAAGAATTTTACGGATTATGCCTTATTGTCTGCGATTAGTAACTTACAATCAACAGGAGCTTCTATCCTGACCGCGATGCAGCTACTTGGTATTATTTCAGCAGCTATTGCCTTTGGTATCGGGGCCTACCACCTTATATGGGGAGGCGTTCGGGGGCGTCAAAGTTCTATTGTTTGGTTTATAGGTGGTGCAGTTGGTCTTGTAGTTTTGATGGGTGCCACAGCCATTGCCGAATACATTGACAATCAGGTGATCTTTTAAAGGAGCGATGTAGGAATGAGAGTGTTATTCACTTCAAAAGTAGATGGAGAAATTACTAGTTTTCGTCCTTACTCTTTTCATGAAGCCGTAGAAAAAACCGCCGATCTGGACGCGAAATGGAAGAAGAAAAACACTGAGACGGTTGCTCTAGACTTTATGGTTTCTAACGAAACAGGCGATAAACTGTATAACGGAACGTATTTTGTAGGGTCAGAAGAAACCACCAACATCTATGATCATATATGTCAGAAGCTTATACAGATCCCCATGAAAGATCAACAACAAGAGACGGAACGCGATATTCTCCTACAAAAACTAACGTCCCATACACCCACGTCTTATCAGATAGACCTGACAGAATTATCGAGAGAGGATACAGAAAGCTTCTACTGGTGGAAGCCGTTTAGCAAGCAGGGAAAGATAATCACGGTTTCTCTGGTTAGCTTGGGTGTAGTGGCTATCATTACGTCTATTGCTTTAGCTATGATAATGAGTAACCAATCGCAAGCATTGAAAAAGAAAAGTCAGGAACTGAACGAAGCGACAACTATAAAACATAGATATGAAATGGCTATGACTGGGGAGATGAGTGAAGCGATTGATACTTTAAAAGTAAAAGAAACACGTAGCGAATCAGAGCAAGGAGCACTGATTTATTTTCTCGTGTCGAAAAAAAACTATGAAGAAGCTGTCAATCAATCAGGGAAGGAAGGGGTGTCCTTCTTAGCTAGTCAGGTGATGCAAATGCATGGAATCGATGAACTGGAGAAATTTCAAGAAACCTACCCGAGTCCATCTGGTGCGTTTGAACTGGCGTATCACAAAGAAGATTATGAAAAAGCGTTACACGTGGAAGATGTACCCATGACGCAAGAACGCTATAAAGAAAAAGGATGGGCCTATTTAAAGCTCAATCAAACAGAGGAAGCGAAAAAAATGGCTAGCGAAGCCAAAAGTGATGAGTTAAATGATGAAATTAACCAATATGAAGAACTGGAATTACGACTGACCAAGCTTAATAATCAAATAGAAACCGAGAAAAAGTCAGACGATAAGGACCAGAATAAAATCAATTCATTAGAGGAGAAGAAAGAATCCTTAGAGAAAGAACAAAATGACTTTTAAGGGAGTTGATCCATTTTGAAAACGATCATCGCTAAAAAGCAGGTGCTTATACCATTAAGCATCTGTTTTTTTATGGCGACGATGTTAATAGCCACATTTATGTTGAATGTTGTTTTTGCTATGTGGGATACGGTTCAAACATTCCCTGAGTTTAGTGAACCTTTTGTTATTCAAGGATCTTATTTTACAGATCTTAAATTGAAAGAGTATCCGTGGTTTTATAGCATCGTCGTTCTTATCGGTCTACTGGGTGTCGCTCACATGGTCTATAAACTACAAAGTAACTACAAACAAATTGGAACGGATGAAAAAGGTTCGCAGCGTTTCGCAACACGCAAGGAAATTCAACAACAATACAAAGCCATCCCTGATCGGAAATTTACTTACCAAGGTCAGGGTGGTCCTGTATTAGCTCGTAAGGGAGATAAAGCTTATATTGATCCTTCGCCCGTGAATAATTTGATTATCGGTACAACGCGAAGTGGGAAAGGTCAAACCTATGTGATTCCCACCATCGATGCTTATTCTCGTGCTGAGGAGCAGCCTTCTTTAGTCATTAATGATCCCAAAGGGGAGTTATTCGCTTCCAGTCGCGAAACCCTTGAAAATCGAGGGTATGAAGTTGAAGTTCTCAATTTAATGAATCCAATGCAAAGCATGAGCTTTAATTTACTAGAGCTTGTCAAACAATCTTATCAAGATGGCGATTTTTCCACGGCCCAAACATTGTGTGAAACGATTACCCATATGCTCTATCACAATCCACAAGCGAAAGAGCCGATGTGGGATGATTCGGCCAAATCTCTCGTGAACGCCATGATTCTTGCGATTACGGAAAAAAGCATCACAGAAGGAACAGAAGAAAAAATCACCATGTACACTGTCGCCAATATGTTGTCTGAACTAGGAACGAAAAACGAAGTGGATGAAAAGGGACAAGAGTGCAATGCTTTGGATGAGTATTTTCAGGAGTTGCCTCAATCACATGTCGCCAAAGAGCAGTATGCGACGAGCAACTTTTCGAAAGGAAATACACGATCTAGTATTTTTACGACGGCCATGAATGGGTTAACGAAATTTACAATGAGTGAAACAGCCAAGATGACAGCGAAAAATTCACTAGATTTGAAAAAAGTCGGCTTTGGACAATCCATCAAAGGTCGAGGGACTCCATTTTCGAAAGTATTTGTCACGTTTCCTGATGGTATTACGGAAACGAATCAATCTGGGGAGAGTGGCACCTGGACCATTAACTTCTCCTCAAAGTTGAAAGAGGGAGACACCCTAACTATTGTACAAGATCAAGAGCCTTTATCTGCGAAACAAAGCCGGAAACAAACGAAAGACCAAAGGAAATACCATGAAAAAAAACAAAGGAGTCAATTATTTATTCAAGTGAAGGAAGTCCATGAAGAATCCGGAGAGATTCACTTTCACTTTTCTACTTCCCCAGACTTTTTAAGTGATCTTACTGTGGAAAGGGTTTGTTACTTTACCAAACCCATTGCCCTTTTTATGGTTACCCCGGATTATGATACTTCGACGCACGCAATCCCGTCGATCTTTGTTAGTCAGCTGTACTACGTGTTATCGAAGAACGCATCGATTGCCAAAGGGCAGAAATGTTTGCGTGAAGTGGTCTTTATGTTGGATGAGTTCGGGAACATGCCAGGAATTGCTGATATGGATAATAAAATCACGGTCTGTCTCGGAAGAAACATTCGTTTTCACCTGGTCGTTCAATCTTACGCTCAGTTGAAAGATTTGTATGGGGAAGACGGTCAAGCGACCATCCGTGGAAACTGTGGTAATGAAATTTATATATTAAGTGCCGATTATGATTCGGCCTCTTATTTTTCTTCTAAGCTAGGCAAACAAACGTTAAATACTCAAACGCGATCGGGTTCCACCTTTTCGCTGGATAAATCCAAGACGGAGAGCACAGAGGGGCGGGATCTCCTAACAGCTAATGAACTCCAGGAATTGGAGGAAGGTGATTCTGTGGTTCGGCGTGTATTGATGCGTCGTGACAAGAAGGGACGAAAAATCCGAGCATTTCCCATCTACAACACTGGAAAACACAGTATGAAATATGCTCATACGTATCTGAATCATGACTTTGACACCAGTCGATCTATCACCGAAGAGGAAATTGACACGCCACATCGCCATATTGATCCAAAAGATCTAGTTATGGACTTTCAAGATGTTTCTCAACCAATAAATAAGAAGGAAAACAAGCTGGATTCTCAAACTCTTCCATCGGAGGAACGGCCTATCAAAAATCCAGTCTTTGATAAGGAAACATGGAAACAACAGAAAGTGGGGCAATTTTTTGATCGGAGTACCCTTGATATGATTCAGCAGCAAATTGCTCCTCTTCTAGAGCATAGTGAGGAAGAAATGAATAAGGAGCTTCTGGAGTCTTTTCTGTACACTCTTCAACTTCTCGGAGAGGGGCAGGAGATTAGTCGACAAGTGTATGACCATATTCGTAAACAGATCGATAGATTAAGAGAGGAACAAGAGATGATGAATTCAGAGGAAGCAGGAGAGGCCTTTGCGTAGGTTATTCAATGTAAAGGAGGGGGAACATGTCAGATGAAGAGCTTTTAGAAAAACTATTGCAGTTTTCCGATCTACTGACAACTAACAACATATTTATATCGGGCTTACGTATTATGGGGTGGGGCATTCTATTATTCTTGAAAATGATTGTTGATAGCTTAGAGGGTTTGGTAAACAACGTGTTGACGTTAACGGATTTCTTTATGAGTGAACCAGTCCAAAGTTTCCTCGATACGATTCAACCGGCACTCTATGTATTGCTAGCTTTTTCATTAGCCATGATTGGATTTCGATTGATCTTTAATAAAGAGAAGAACCGCGCGGAAATTCCCATGAACCTTTTCATTTCTATTATGACTATTTCTCTTTTGACTTTTGGAATGGGACAAGTCAATGAGTTCACGGGGGATGCAGTAGATGTGGCTCAGGTCGACACCGGATCCTTTACGACGTCCGACCGAGTGATGATGGACTATATCACGGATATCGCTATTTATGATGATCACAACTGGGAAACCCCAGGTGTGGAAGAACAACACCACGTCGCCCCTACCAACATTGATAAGATCTCAATTAATGAAACCATCACAAGAGAGTTTGAGAAAGCAAACGGTGATCAATTATCGGAACAAGGTAAAAGAATTATTATGAACAAAGTAGGGTTAGAATCAAATGGAGAGGAAGGATTAGTAGAAATAGGCAAAAGTGGAATGTTTGATTTCTTACCGGAAAATTATTATCGCTGGCATATTGATTGGTTTACGGCTATCGTAACGCTTGGCGTTATGGCTTTTACAATGGTCCTAATCTCCATTAAGATAGCCAAACTTTGTTTTGAACTGGGCTTTAATCATATTGTGGCGCTCATTATGGCTTATGCAGATATATCTACCGGACAACGTTTAAAAATGATTATTAAAAACATCGGTAGTATATTTGCTTCGCTCATTATGATTTTCCTAAGTTTACGCGTGTATATGTATTACACCACATTCATAGGCGAGAATTTAGAGGGTATCGGTTATTTAGTTGCTCTTATTGCTGGGAGTTTAGCTGTGATTGATGGACCGAACATTGTCCAGAAACTCTTTGGTATTGATGCCGGACTGAAAAATGCTTGGCATGTAGCAATGGGAGGTTACCTAGCTTCTAAAACGCTGGGACCACCTGCGAAGAAAGCTGCTGGTGCTATAGCTAGTGGAGGGACAAGTGCGGTGGTGAATACGGGAGCAGGTGCTGCTGGTGCTGTTGCCGGCATGGCTGGAGGTAAAGGGAAGTCAAAGGGATCAGAACAAAACAAACAATCGCCTAGCCCTACTAAAAGCGACATGAATCAAGGAAAGAAACAACAAAGGCAAGAGCCGAGCCCGATGCAGTCTTTGAAAGGAGATAGCCAACCTCCTAAAAATGAAGGGCAGGAGCAAATGCCGAACCAGCACCGCGCGGAACAGCGAACCATCGGGCAATACCTGAAAGATCGGACGAAGAATCCTCTGGGTCAAAACCCTAAGGTTCAAGGTGCCAAACGGACCTACGATTTATCACGCAATACTACTGAAAACCGTAATAGCAAAAGGAAGCAACGCGAACGAAGGTCTTAACTTTGTTCGCGTTTTTGTTTTGGGAAAGGAGAGATGACCTTGCACTATAAAGTCCCTTCTGAAATTGGAAGTGAACTTAAGATCAATCGTCTGTTTTACCTTACAGACCTACTTGTTGTATTAATTCTGGGAGGTGTTGGTTTTACCTTCCGTTATGTCGTTCATCCCTCTTTGGTATGGTATTACGCCATCTTTTGGGTTGTGTTGATGGTGTCCTGGTTGATCCGTCCAAAAACCAATCCGAAACTGCGTATGGCCAAAGCATTGATGTTAGCTGTCTCTCGGAACCGGATTACTTATTGCGCAATGGACACGGAGGAAAAAAAAGAAAGGGGCGTCTAAAAATGACTTTAAACCAAGGTAGTGGGCCTGTGTTTTCTGAAGCTCATGAAGCACAACAAGCTCTTTTTGAGGAACAATCATCTACAAGACGAAAAAGAAAACACAAAGGGTCGAAGCCTCGTAAGAAAAAACGGATGATGGCCAAAGCTTCTGTGGCAGATATCCTTTCTATTCGTGACATGACGGCTGATGGTTCATTCGAACTTCAAGAAAATAAGGGGTACTTGGATGTGTTGCAGCTGCAAAGCAAAGACATTTATTCACCTTCTACCCGGGAAACAGAATACGACATCATGATGATGGCTAAATTCTTTCAATCGTACGCTCATGATATCAAAATCGTTTCGATGAATTTCCCGGTGGATATGCAAAAGCAATTGGACGCCGTTAATTATAAGATTTCTCAGAATACAGCCCCTTTATATGAACAATTTTTACTAAAAAAACGTCATGAATTGGAATTTTTAGAAACCCATCGAACGAACCGAGAGTTTTATTTATATATTTATGCTGCAAGTCTTAAACAGTTATCGGAATACCGCAATAATTGTCGAAGATATCTAGGGCGAGTTGCACCCATGATTGAATTAACCGATGAAAAGAAATTGGATTTGCTGTACAAGCTTCACAATCAGAATTCTAAATTGGAAAAGAGGGGGTAGGGGAGTTGTTTTCATTTTTAAAACCAAAAACAGATGAAGAGAAAACGAAGGCAAGGGGATACAATCCGTATTTACTAGCTCATGTACAACCACAAGGAGGGTTAAACTTTCAAGAGTCCTTCATTCGAAAAGGAGACGGTTATGAAGCATGCGTCCATGTGTATTCTTTTCCGAAGAACGTATCGGACTTTTGGTTAGAACCCATTTTCAACATGGAGAATGTGATTACGACGATGGATATCGTATCAGATGATCGGTACAAAGTACGCGATGGCTTAAACAAAGGCATGGCCGAACAAAGCTCTCGTATCATCAATGAAAAAGATAACGCTGGGATTATCGAGGCCCAAAACAATTACGATGATTTGAGAGAACTTTATAACCAAGTATCTGAGGAAGGAGAAATCATTAAGCGTGTGCATCTCCGGCATTACGTTAGCGCTCAAACGAAAGCTGAATTAGAAGATAAAGTGAAAGAAGTCTTATCGACCTTGGAAGATGAAAACTTTCGAGGATCCATTTTCTTAAATGAACAGGAGTATGAATGGCAAGCGCTTCTATCTAGTTATGGTGACCAATCTACCTATCGTAACAAACGGGAGGGACAACCGATTCCGGCTTTAGGATTAGCCGGTGGTTTTCCATTCCATTTTACGAGTTTAAACGATCCCTATGGCACCTTTTATGGCACCACGCTGACAGGAGGAAATGTTGTTTTTGATTTGTTTCACCGTGATCAGCAGCGAAAAAGCTTTAATGGAGTGATGGTCGGTGCCATGGGCGCAGGGAAATCCACGACACTCAAGAAAATTATGCTAGATAACGCGATTAAAGGCTACAAAGTGCGAACGTTTGATGTAACAGGAGAGTTTGCGGAGTTGACGGAGGCCTTAGGTGGAAAACAAATTGCCCTAGATGGATCCGATGGAGTCATTAATCCCTTGCAAGTCTATCAAACGGCTGAAGACGAGTACACGTCGTTTACACAGCACTTATCCAAACTAACCACATTCTATAGATTCCTAGCTCCGGAAGCTAATGATAGTGAACTAAAAGAGTATGAGAATCTTTTACGAAAACTCTATGAAAAACTAGATCTTTGGAAAGATGGAGAGCCATCGAATATTACCGATCAGTCAGTTC
>NZ_JBHSZV010000015.1:0-17829 GCF_042663045.1 Halobacillus seohaensis
CGGCATTGTAGTATTTGCCGGACTTCCCTTTATTGTCGAAATCTTATCTCTTCATAGTAAGCGTCTCCGCGACTTTGTAGAAGGATCAGCCACTGTGATCATTAAAGATGGAAAAGTATTAGAGGAAAATTTAAAAAAAGAATACTATACAACGGACGAGTTACTACAATTATTACGAGGACAAAGTATTTTTGACCTTTCTGAAGTTGAATATGCTGTGCTCGAAGCAAACGGAAAAGTAAGTGCCCTTCCCAAGAAAGATTATCGCCCTTTGACACGCAAGGATCTTGGCTTAGCCAGTGTGAATGAAAAGGAACCTCATACCGTCATAATGGACGGAGAAATATTAGACGAACCTTTAGATTCTATCGGAAAAAACCGAGGATGGTTACAAACGGAGTTAGACAAGAAGAATATCACTATTGAGAATGTATTCCTCGGCCAGATCGATTCTTATGGTGCGCTTACCGTCGACTTATTTGACGATAAAATCCAAATTCCTGAACCACAAGAAAGACCTCTACTGCTTGCCAATATAAAAAAATGCCAGGCCGATTTAGAGTTGTTTGCCTTAGCGACAGAATCTCAGTCAGCCAAAAGTCTTTATACAAAGAACGCGAAAAAAATGGAGGAATCGATGCAAAAGCTGACTCCCTTTCTTAAAGGTTAGTTTCTGTATTGCAAAACTCGACGAAGAGACGATAATTTTGTTTCGTGGTGATACACATAAATTATAATCAGATTAAAAAGACATGAAAAAGGTCAACCCTTAAATAAAACCAAGGAAATTGAAGAGGTTACGAAGATCAAACGTTTTTATTCAAACATTGATTCGGATTCATTAGAAAAAATTCTTTATCGCATGATAAAAGAAAAGAATGGATCAGGGATCATCCCTGTTTTTTTGTCTCTACAGGACCCTTGCTATTGATTCTATTTTCAGAACAATTATAAAAATTCATATTAAGAGACGGTATGCTAGGTAGTATGGTTTTTGCTTTATCTTATATAGTAATACTTACAATGAGCTTTCAATGGGACCTTTAAAACTTTTTTTTCTCAAAATTATTGTTGTAATTATTAGATTTGGTGTTCAGAATGGATTCCAAGGACTTTTTGGATACCATTCGTCACGCATTAATTAAGATTGGAAAATATTAAATCTTATCGTTTTCTCAGATGAAGCAACCTAAGCATGTCATCATAACACATGAAAGGGGAGATCCTCGTGCATGATCTATCTTGGAGTGTATTTAAACAGACAGGAAACATTGAAACCTATTTATTAGTGAAAGAACTAGATCGGCTAAGAAAACCAACTGATCCGACATTAATTAAAGGTTATAGATCAAAGGGAGTAAAGATAGATAAATATTAAATTTGATTTAATTAACCTTTCAATATTAGAAAACTGGTGTTCTGATAAGGCTACATTTAATTCATCATTCTACCGAAGAATAAATTGGAGTGAATGCCTTAGGGCGTTCACTAACATATATATATGTTATAGATGTCTCTCCTACCATCACCCTCTCAGCGTACGAATACACTTCCAACTAAATTCAGCACTATTCCATAAACTTAAGATGTATACATGTATACATGTATACATTTCAGACCTCACTCGGTTACAAAAGCAATATAAAAAAGCGTACCAAAGGCTAGAAGGTCATCTCTATCATTCGAGAGACTTACCTCATTTGTCTTTGGTAAGCCCTTACATTTATTTATAAGCAAAAAAGCTCACGGCTCAGTAAACCGTAAGCCTAAAATATTAAGTTAATTCCTCGCTTCTTAGAGTGTCCAGTACTTCATCAACCATTTTCCACTCTTCATCTGATTCGATATGGTATAGGGAAAGATCGTCCTCATCATTCACTTTTTCCTCATAACGGAAAGTGAATACTTCTATGTCCTCGCCTTCCTTTTGTTCGGCAGGTGCTACTGCAATATAAGTTCCTTTGGTTCCTTCTACATCAAATGTGTACAATACTTCAAATAAGTGTTCTTCTCCGTTCTTATCAGGGATAGTAATTCGCTCTTCTTCCTCTAATGGCATCCTGTTTCCTCCTATTTTAATTTTTTGAGTCCAAATAGCTTCTTGAAATATTACTTCATAGCGAAAAAGTCCAAAGTTTTACCAAGTAAGTGGAAAAGCTAAATAAGCTAGTATCCAACTACAATATGTTACTATCGAAAGTCAAAAAGTCTCACCAATGGAGATCTATCATCTATCCTTTTTGCTTTTAACATAGTTTGGTATTATTGGTCATTTTGGTTCGGGACTATTTGTTGTAACGCTTCGTTATTTGCCATTTCTTCTAATGGGTTTGCCATTTTTTGATCTTGTTGATTATTGAGTCCATTAGAAACCATTTCGGGAATCTGTTGAAAGGTACCATTTCTAACTCCCCTTGTAATTCCGTAAACAGCTGCTCCAGTCGCCCCCAAAGCGAGTAATGAAGTCATCATACTACGTCGATTATTCATAAATACCAGCATCCTCAAATTGGATTATATTTTTTAAAACTTTTCTTGGTAACGCCTTTAGTTTGAAGAGGATACCACCATTTATACAAATTACGTTTTTCCATTTCTTTCAGTTATTCCTTATAATTAATTTATATCAATTCATCCATACTATTCACGTATGAAGGAAGTAGTAAAAACAAAAGGATGTTTTATTGTGATAAAAACATTGATAATCGTAAGCCTAATAATCTCTATATCCCTTCTTTTTATCCACTGGTATGGTCTATCAACACCTACACAGGATCAGAATAACCGAACAATAAATCCGAATTCTAAACCCGTC
Organism: Halobacillus seohaensis; assembly: GCF_042663045.1. Taxonomy (NCBI): domain Bacteria; kingdom Bacillati; phylum Bacillota; class Bacilli; order Caryophanales; family Bacillaceae; genus Halobacillus; species Halobacillus seohaensis. The sequence continues at coordinate 2,816 of NZ_JBHSZV010000015.1, forward strand.
ATACTGCTCGTCATTGATTCTCTTATGGATGAACCGTTACAAAAGACCATACATGATGGAAAGGCTCCTGGACTAGAGTTTTTAATGAAAAACGGTCACTACGAACCTCAAATTGTTAGTTCCTATCCAACTATGTCTGTGACAATTGACAGTACATTGTTATCAGGAACTTATCCCGATAAACATAAGGTTCCTGGATTGGTCTGGTTTAACGAAGGTGAAAAACGTTTGATTAATTATGGAAGTGGCAAAGGTGAAGTCGTTAAATTGGGGTTAAAGCAAGTACTACAGGACGGTCTTTTCAACTTAAATGAAAACCATTTAAGCAAAAATGTAGAAACCATTTATGAACAACTTAGTGAACTTCAAGAGGATTCTGCATCTATTAATGGGCTTCTTTACCGGGGAAATAACAATCATACTTTAAACATTCCTAAATTGGCTTCGGCAATCAATCTCTTACCAGAAAATCCAGAAGTAAATGGACCCACCTTATTATCAATGGGAATTTTATCCAAATTAAACCAAGAAAATCAGAAACACGATAACATTTGGCAAGGTATGGGTTTTAACGATTCCTTTTCTGCTAACGAACTTCAATACTTGGTCAAAAATAGAAAACTTCCCTCTTTCACACTCTCGTATTTTCCGGACCTTGATCATCAAGTTCATAAAAATGGACTTATGGACTTAAAAGGGATCGAAAAAATGGATCAACAGATTCAAACTGTTCTGAATTCGTATGATTCATGGGAGAAAGCCGCACAACAAGCGATTTGGATTGTGTATGGTGATAGTGCCCAATCTACTATTAAAGCAAATCGAAACGAAGCGATTATTGATTTAACATCACTCAATAAAAACTATCGTGTTCCAGAACTGGGAGAGCCCATAAAAAAAGGTGACGAAATGATTCTATCTGTCAATGAACGCATGGCCTATATTAATTTATTAGACGAAAACATCTCTTATTCCGAAGTAGCATCATACCTACAAAAAGATTCAAGAATTGGGTTTACCGCATGGAAAGAGAACGGAAATAATCATGTATTGGCTGCAGAATCAGAGGAAAAGCTAATATTCCGACCTAACGGGAACTTTCTGGATCAATACGAACAATCTTGGGACATAAGCGGGAATCTTAACGCTCTAGACCTGTCTGTTAACGATCAAAACGAAGTAAAGTACGGAAGTTATCCTGATGCACTTGCAAGATTATATGGAGCCCTTCATTCTCATCAGGGAAGATACATTGTAGTTGATGCCAAACCAGGATTTGAATTTGTTGGACAACGTTCTCCCACTCATCTAGGAGGAGCTGGTCATGGATCGTTGCACCGAAAAGACTCCCTATCACCATTAATTATTGTTGGTACAGATAAACGACCAAAACACAACCGAGTTGTTGACTTTAAGGAATGGATATTCCAGTTAATAAAATAACGATTTGGCTAGTTGAAAAAACAATATTAAAAGGGAGAGAACAGCATGAGAGGTTACCTTATATCAATATGGAGTATATTTGACCAAATTTATTTTAAGTTCACACGCCTTTCTTACCTATCTAATCAAGGGGAGGAAGAAAATATTTTCAGAGTAAGACCTACTCGTTATAAAGGAAGATCCTTAACTCTTTCAGATGGGACTAACATCCAAAAAAATGACATGGTTATCAAAATTCACTTTCATAATGTTAGACTGTTAGCTGAAATTAAGAATGTAAATAATGAAATAGTCAAAGCAAAAGTAATTTATAAACACGTAACCCAGTCTTTACCTGGGGTGGAGCAATATATAAGAAGCCATAAAAATTCAGATAATATTAAAGGTATTCTGGGAATAACGTCATTGAATAGAGGTTGTCAGCTAGTTGGTTTTGAAGTTTTTAATATTTCAAACCCTCTCTATAAGATATTCAAATTTGCATCTTTCTTACCTATTTCAATTCTTTTCGGATCAACCCCATCCTTTAGAAAGAAAACTTTACCCAGTTATTTATTTATGTCCAAGGAGAAACTAGCAAGTATGTATCGATTGAATCCATAGAAAACAGGACAGCTAATTCATGAATTAACTGTCCTAAAGCTCACATTGCAGGTAATGCTTTTTCTTCTTTGAATGAGATCGATAACTTATGAAAGGTAATTTCCGGTCGGCTTCCAACTCGAATGTTTACACCAGTTTGTCCTAGTCCTTCATTAATATAGAATGGTTTTCCATCCTGTAGGTGAAGCCCTTTAATTATATTCATTTTTGCAAGCTTCCCCATTTTAATAAGATGGTAGGCTTTAGGATAACAAATTTGTCCTCCGTGAAAATGACCAGCTAACAAATAGTCAAAATGGTACTTTTTCATATATAGTACGATATTTGGATCATGAGTTAAAACTAAGTTAGTCCCCTGCTCAATACCATGATAAGAACTTGGTAAATCGCTGCGTTTTGTACTAAAATCATCGATTCCGATAATATTTACAGGCTTTCCTTGTACGTAAATTACAGCATTTTCATTCTGCATAACTTTACAGTTGAATTGTTCTAATGTTTCTTTTAACAGTTGTAAGTTTTGCCCACGTAAAACGTAATCGTGATTCCCTAATACCGCATAAATCCCATATTTTACATCCAATTTATTGAGTACTTCTAAATAAGGGACAAGTCTAGGGATTGTACGCTGTCGATCGAGAAAATCTCCAGTAAGAGCAATTAGATCAACGCTTTGGTCTTTTATTTGATCATAAAGCTGCGCTGGTGTGATTGAGATATTTTCAAGATGTAAATCCGAAAGCTGCAAAATATTTAAAATCGGACTACGGTCGCTTGTCTGTTCTTGATCAATTTGAATTTTATTGATTACAGCATCTTTGGTGTTGTTATTGGCTTTTGTATATAAATAGAACAAAATAATGGATAAAATTGAGAATAACAAAATATACAATTCTCTCACTCCTTCCCTTAGAAAATTATACAGACAAATTCAAGTAATTGCTAAGGTAATTGGTGGAATGCTATCCATGGAATAATTATGAAAAATAACAAAACATGAGTGAGGGTTATTATGAAACAAACTTCAAAGTCAATTTTATTTTTACCTTTCTTGCAAATACCTTCAGGTCATCATCAAGTTGCCGATGCATTAATAGAAGCACTATCACAAAAAAACTGTGATTATAAGTGTGAAAAAATAGATATCCTTTCCCACAGTTATGGCAAAGTAGAGTCCATGGTCTCCTCCTTTTACTTAAAATGGATCCAATCACTCCCTGCTTTATATAATAGGATTTATCAAGATAGCGTAAATAAAAATATTGAAGAGAATAAACGATATCGGTTGTATGAAGGGCTCTTCCTCAATTTCATGCGCAAACTGCTAAAGGAAAAGCAGCCGGACCTTATCGTGTGTACACACGCCCTCCCTTCTTATATGTTAAATTTTTTAAAAGAAAATCATGAATTAAACATACCTGTCATAAATGTTTATACTGATTACTTTATCCATCGTTTATGGGGAGTCCAGAATATTGACTTTCACTTAGTCCCCTCTCATCACATGCAAGAACTACTTATCCGTAAAGGAGTAAAAGAGGACCAAATCTTCATAACAGGGATCCCTATTCATAACAAAATACAAAAAATATCAAAAGAGTATTCAAAAACATTGAAACCCTCATTCTTCTCTTTTTTAATAACAGGCGGAAGTATGGGCGTTGGTTCTATGGAGAGTTTAGTCGAGAAAATAGCGAAAAAGGAAAATGTCGATTTATATGTTCTATGCGGAAAAAATAAAGATTTATTTCATAAGCTAAAAAAAATGAACAAAGAGAACATTACTCCTTTACAATATATTGATTGCAGGAAAAAAATGAATGAATTATATGATCATGTTGATGTTATTTTGACGAAACCTGGGGGAGTTACAATTAGCGAAAGCCTCTTTAAAAGAAAACCTATATTTGTTTATTATGCTCTGCCTGGACAAGAGGAAATAAACCTTAAACAACTTAAAAAATTAGGAATTATTTTTGATTTGAACAATACGAGCAATGAAAATAAAGGATTAGATGAACGACTTTTTTCAATCTTAGAAAACAACCGTAAACTCGACGAAATTCAACATTGTATGTCAGAGTATCACAAACATATTACAGGTGAAGAACCTTTTGAAATTATAGAGGGAATTCTTTTAAAGACTAAAAGATAAAAAGATCTGTTCCTAACGATATTAGATTAAGTTTTCCCAGAATAAAAGAAGATCTTCGGATCCCTGTATTCACCGACATCAAACTTACTCCATTTCAAACATCTCGAGATGTAAAGAGAAAAAACGCTTGACAACATCGCTAAAGTGGTTCTTAAACAAGAACTAACGCTTTTATAAGTGGGCTTTAGAGAAAGCTCATAAGTTAAAAAAAGTAGCTAAAGAGACCGGTTCAAACAAAGTTTATATATGAGTAACTCCTTTTGTCTCACCATGTACATTCGATTTCTCCTTCAATATCAAAGGCACCTATCTCCAGTGAAAGAAGAGATAGGGCCTTGGCAGAAGAATTTTGAAGAATATCAGGTACTGGATCAACCCCCTGAGATTGGACAATACAGTGGCTTACTTTTAAATGATGACTCATAATCCCTTTGATTTTATAGTAATTGCTACCGCGCTTTCGCTTCCTGACCTTGCATAAACCCTAGCGAGGTCTTGAATACTACCATGCATACGGCGCTCGGTGTAATATTGGATATACCACTCCAAAGCTTCATAGGCATGCGCATAACTTTCAAATTCCTCTCGCTTGAAACACTTCATCTTCAAGAAGACGGTGGAACGATTCGATATGGGCATTCGCATTTGGCGTTTTGGGTGGAATCCGTTCATGTTCCACGCCGAACCGTCCCATAAGCGAGGGAAGTGAATTGAGGTCCATTGTCGCTACGAATAGTCAGTTCTCTTTGATCATCATCAAACCGCTGACGCTTAACAGAGCCCGTTGAAGTGCCTGAGCTACTTGTTTCGCAGTACACTCTAGTCCAATATGAAAGTTTTTGATACTACGATATAGGATAGGACGAAGAGAACCGGTCTTCGCCTGCGATATAGCCATACTTCACATCAACTTCCCACAACTAATTGGAACCTGACACAGTGCGGTTTTTTCGCCCGCACGCGAGGATGTTTAGGAGTTCGCTGACGTTACGGATGTAGAATGACTAGTTCTTTACACAAACGATAGGCTTTTTTCTTATTAAGGACGAGACGTTCTTGTCGACGAAGCGATTTGGCTAGTTTACGGTAGCCATAGGCATACCCGTCTCCTTCCACAAGCTCCATCAACCATTCCTTGATTTAATCGTCGATTACTTTAGTTCCATCTTCTTTTTAGGAGTAGCCGAGTGCAGGACGTCCTTCACTCACTTGTTTGACCGCAAAGCCTTGGTCACCGCGTATCCCTTAGCTATCCAATAGGATACGAGCTAATATCTGATTCCGAACCATTAACTGTTGGTGAGTTTAAACAACTTATGTCCCAGTTAGGTTATACATTTCCTGCTCAGCAACCATCGATTGATTTTAATCCAAATCTATTTGAGGAACTAAATCAAAAAAGAACTTCACCTAATTCAGAACAACTCCATTAGCCAAATCTAAAAAGCCCCTTTTTGATGTTGGACAGTAAGTGAGAATCTCTACTACACTGACATTAGCCTACTGTAACCATTACAATTGCTTTCCAAATTACACTTATATCCATAAACTCTAAAAATGTATCATAAACATTCATTTTTGATCACAATCAAGTAACGAACTTCAAAAGGAGTTACTAATAATGTTTTTAGGGTATGCCAGAGTGTGTACAAAAGATCAAAATTTACATATGCAGTTTGATCCGTTAAAGAAATATGGCATAGAAGAGAAAAAAATTTACTAGGAAAAGATCACTGAAACCAAAAAAGATCGTCCGCATTCACGAAAATGATTAAGTATCTACGTGAAGGAGATACGGTGGTCGTTTATAAACTTGATCGAATTGGTCGTAGCACAAAGCACTTGGTGGATCTAATTTAATGCCTTCCAGGATCAATTAAAGGAGTGATTTAACTGAAAAGATATTTCATTGTTATTGAAACTTTAACTGGTCAAGGGATAGGGAAAACAAAGGATGAAACGGTTGCTTTATCTTACCTACATCACACTGATGAGAAAGGTGATCTTCTATTTGATTATCAAAGCTTCACAGATGAATATTGGGGTACATTACCTCACCCAATACTTAACCCTTTCAAAGCATCTTTATAGTGCTTTTTTTTCCGTCCTTTGTCACAATATGGTCCAAAACACACTAGAGCTTAAAAGTATGTTCCACTTTTCCGTGACAAGGCTTTCCTCCTTGCCAGTTGATCATCAGAGCTCCATACCCTTTTTCAAGAGCAGGAGCCTTAACCATTTCACTTTCGCCATCTTTCACTACATAAACAGCATTTTCATATAAATCAACTTAAGCAATCATGTCTAAATTCTTTGCTGGATCTCCCATTTCAGCAAGCCCCCTGTTATAATAGAGTTAGTCGGGGTGCTTGCTTCGGATTTTTTTATGTTTAAAGCTCTTTTAAATAGCACACAATGATTAACAGGGCTAGCTGTTTAACCCATTTTGATTCCCTGTAGGCTAGTTCCATCCTTTAACATCTCATACCGGAGCTTCTTAGGCTTCGGATTTTTCATGTTTATATATTTTTAAGTAGTACATAACTGTAAATGGGGGATTTACACATATAATTGTTCATCTGAAGGCCGGAGCATTATCGCTTCGGCCTTTTTTTTCTTCTGATCTCTAATCTCAAAAAACTTCTTCCTTGCTTCAAACCAAGAACAACCATGTTACTTTTGGATATCCTTCACATACTTAGCTGAATCGGTCTTATGCGTATAAATTAAAGGGCGAAACAATATTTACTCCTATTGCATGGGAAGAAGTTAATGCATAGTACGACACGAAAGTAAAGGAGGCACCACATGGGACAGTTAGCCATGTTTAAATGACCAACCGTTTGAGATAACGAAAACCGTTCTTCTCCAATTGAGTACCTTTGATATTTCAGTAAGAAAGTAGTCTTCTTATAACTAACTATTTATGCATTGTACAGCTTCATAGAAAGGATAATGCAGGGAATTTCCTACATTATGCCGCCCATGGCCTAAATAAATAGAGAATATTGACATCCCAAAATACTGAAAGTAGAAGCTTGTAAGGTAATCAACTGAAATAACATAATCAAGGAAACCTAATCACTTATGAGAAATAGTATGTCATTCCATTTTGAGCCAGCATCAGCATGCTTATATAATATCTAGTTTCTTGAATAATCTTTCGAAACTGTTAATTATATCTTTCTCAGGAGTAATTTCCCCACTTAAAACTTTATAGAGAACCTCTTTTGCAACCAGGGTTTTACTCACATTTTGTTTGCAAGCTTATTAAAATCTTCATCTGCAATTAAGCATTCAATTTGATTAGAACATCTTTTTACATCTTCTTTTGTCTGTGTGAATTCATCATTTACAAATGAAATTTGACTTATAAATTCCTATATAGGTTTTCGCCTGTCTTACCGCATCATGTGCCCGTTTTCCTGGTCGGAATCCATAACTTTTCGTGGAAAATATCGGGTCATACATCGATTGAAGATAGAGGTTAATCGCTTGTTGGATCATACGATCCATCACCGTAGGGATCCCTAGCTTCCGTTTGCCTCCGTTCGATTTCGGAATTTCGATTCGACGGACGGGAGACGGTTGATACGTACCCTTCTGAAGTTGGTTGCAGATGGTGTACCATTCTTCCGAAATCTGAGCTTTCAGTTCGGAGGTGGAGACGCCATCCACGCCGTGACTTCCTTTGTTCTTTGTCACCTTGAGATAGGCGTCATTCAAATTATTCCGGTGTAGGATGTGTTCCAACATGTTTCTTAACCTCCACGTGACCATTTCGTCTATTGTGTGGCATCAATCCTCCACCCTAACGGCGCCCTCGAAGAATTCACTTCTCTCTCGTCTTTAGTTGGTATATTCTGTGTCATCGGATGACGCGTACGCCAGGGAAATAGTACTCATTTTATGATTCAGCGATTCTTTAGGAATCGGTTACCGCATGTGTACGGCTTTCCCATCAGACCTCCCCGGGTAAAAGCATAAACTTCCCTTCCACATCCCTGCCTATTTACTGCCTGCCCCTTTGGTCGTTGGGACTTCGACTTGTTATGCAGACTCATCCCAGACAGCCTTCTATGAGGTTCGTGTTCCTCAGGGCGGAAGTTTGTCTCCGGCTTCCTTCAGATTCCAGGTTGCCCCGGACACCCTTGCCTTTAACTAGCGGCTACAACGACCTTCGCCGTTCGGGACTTGAACCCTAGAGTTTATACCCATGCCGGGCACACATAAAGAAGAAGCAGTTATCTCTAACTGCTTCTTTCAAAGATAAACCTTATTTCCGATAAGATAATCGTCGAGTAAAAACTTTGTTGAGAACTTTGAACGCAGAGATGCTTAATTTCTTCCAAATCCAGCTATACAATAAGGAAAAGACAAATGTCCCTAAAATAACCATACTGTTAAAGCGAGATGTTACCGATGGTCCCAGTATTGGAAATTTAAAGCCATATAACAAAATACTTATACCTATTGTCAAACATAAAGCTGCAAATAGAATAATAAATATGCCTCTCTTTAAATACTTAAGAGCCATGCCTAAACTCAGTCCTAATAATCCTGTTGTAAAGACAAACACTAATAGTTCAGTTGGCTGGAGTATTGCCAAAAGAAATATGGTTACGAAATAAGTCATCACACCTATTCTGAGTGACAAAAGACTAGCAAGCACCAGAGGACCAGTGCTCATCATGCTCAGTATATAACCAATCCCAGTGAAAATCCCAGCTGATTGAAAAATAACAGCTATGGAACCTAATAAGGCCCCAATTACAATCCGCATTGTCTTAGAATAACCTTCAATAGTTGGAAGTAACTCATCTCCTAAAACCCTCGATGTTTCTTTTTTTAAAAATGGCCGCATCTGACCCCCCCATAATAGGTAAATGCAGCAAAAAAGAAGTTTATGCTGGTAATTATTCCAAGATAAGCTGTCACTATTCTGGAAAGCTTTCAAATACTGATGATATTTTTCTGCATGAATCTGGTACGGAAATGGTGCAATGCCTTTAAGATGCTGTAGCCCTAATTGGTACTATTAGAACAGTTCTAATCATATTCATTTTAAAAGAAAACAATTAGAGGGAGTGTAAAGTTAATTGAGAAAAGTTAAAGTTAGATTACGTCCTATTGTAAATAGAATAAACTTACCTACTATTTTGAAAACAGTTATACTTCCGGGTGACTCAATTGAGAGATTATTTATTGCAACCCAGGTAGGAGAGATCTTTTACATAGGGAACGGGGGTATTAGGACTTTTTTAGATATTCGCCCGCGTATTATAAAGTTAGGTGCTTCTGGTGGATATGATGAGCGAGGGTTGCTTGGGCTAGCGTTTCACCCCGAATTTTATTATAATGGTTTGTTTTATCTTCATTATTCAGCAGCTGGAACACAAGGTCCTGGAGCTCTTCTTGAATCTTTTAAACCAGCCCCGTGTGATCAGAACACTTTAAACCTAAAGTGGACAAATAGGGATACGCAATATGACCATATTGACACAGTTGAAGAATGGATTTTAATATCAAGTGGTCAACCTCAAAAAAGACGGGCATTACTAAACTTAAGAAGACCATTTTCCAATCATAATGGTGTTAATAGCTTAAACTTTTCACCTGAAACAGGAAAACTTGTTTTAACAACCGGAGATGGCGGATCAGGCTATGATCCATTTAATTTAAGCCAGGACGAGATGGAAATCGCGGGTAAAATAATTGAAATTGATGTAGATAAAAATACATCTATCTATAGTCCACCCGTAGTCACACGTTTTAATGAACTACCTGTACCTATTCAGGAAACACTTTCGGTAATGGCCAAAGGGGTTCGCAATATCCCGGGGATTTCATTTCAAAGGTACTATAATCAGTATATTAAATATGTGGGAAATGTCGGGCAGGATTTGGTGGAATCGATTTTTTCATTCGTTCATTATAAACCGATACCGGTTACTCAGCTTATTCAAGCTTCTTTAATGAAATCTGAACCTGACCAAGAAGGTTTTATTAACTTTGGTTGGCGAGGATGGGAAGGTCCTTTTCCTGCTTCGATTATAAGAGGCTGCTCTGCAAATCCGAATTTGGATGAGAAAACTATTGCTTATTACAATGAAGCAATTAAAACTTCAGTGAGGCGTATTAAGCCTTTAACTAGTTATTTCCATAAAGATCCCCGACCCGATAAGTTTTGGGGAACTGCACTTACAGGAGTCCATCCATATAAGGGAGAAGGAATCCCCGCTTTAACGGGAAGTGTTGTATTTACCGATCTTGCCCGGAAGGAAGAATCTCAAACTCCAGTTAAAGGAGTTTTAGCTTATATAAGAGTAAGACCAGATTGTCAACTAAATGATTTTAGTGTTATTGAAACCGATTATAATTTTGGGTCTCAATCTGCTTATTACGTTAATCTAGGAACGAATCTAGACCAGACCAGATTATATTTAGGGGTTTATGGCTCTATGAAAGTGACTGACTTTAACCAAGGTGCTGTTTTTGAAATTATCCCATGATTGATAACAATAAAATTCTACTTAATCTAGATAGGTCTCTTACTTAGAATTAATTCTATATAAACAAGAAAGCTATCAGCGTAAGTATAGTAGTCCTACCTCTTCATCATACATTTCAACTAACAAATGATAGTAGTAGGGTCTTTCCTTACATCACTATAACTTTACGCAATGATCGCCCCTACATGAAGGCTTGAATTTGTAGGTCCTTTTACAAATCTAAAACTCCTCCTTTACCCATTACAAAAACCTTGAATCACCCCATTTATGCCATGCATTTATCACTAATATTTTACTGGGATTTATGAACTTCTAGAATTACCTTTTTTATCGCTCTTCATATAATCATCTTTCATCCGCATAAACGTCGCATTCATGATCTGTCTTCGAATAACTATTCCGTTCGTCGAAGATTTCCATATCTCGTTCATACTTCTGCTTGCGAGCCACAAAATCTTTGAACTGTTTGTGAGCCTGCTTCGGCTCTTTGCGTTGGGAGCGCATTTGCTTTCGCACGCTTACGTCGTCACTCTCCTCGATTTTTTGAGTGAATTCTTCAACTTTTTCTTCCAGCGTTTCCGTAATGGTGGAAAGCTCTTCTACGGACAATTCTTCAGGGGTTTCCCTCTTAATTTCTGGAATGACTTCTTTTTCGATCAATTCATCATACATGCGGTTGGACTTCTCGATGAGGCTCGCACTATATTTTTCGACGGCCTTTCGCCACACAAAGGTAAATTTATTGGCGTTGGCTTCAATCTTTCTGCCAGAAAACACCGATTGAGTGTACGCACACAAGACAACCTTCATCATCATTCGTGGGTGATAAGCCGGGCATCCGGTATCACGTAAGAACTCAGAAAAGGCTTCACCTGGGATACTTTCGACCAATTCGTGGACGGCATAGGCGATGTCATTTTCCTGAAGTTTCATTTCAATGTCCATAGGCAAAATCACTTGATTCATGTTATACTGTTTAAACATAAGAGCACCTCCGATGGTTATTGTGTGGTAACTTTAATTTTATCAGATGGTACTCTTTTTTTTAATTCAAACGAAAAAAAATCTAATATAAATAAAGGAGCCCTACAAACCAATTTGGTTCGTAGGGCTCCTTTTTACTTTATAGCCGAGTTTTGTCCCAGCCTCTCCTTTAATTTTGCTGTGGTTATTTTTCGCCATTCATATTAGGGAGTGTGTTCTGCAAGTTTTGCATTGCTTGGTTATTTTTAGCTCGCTCTGCTACTTGCTTGAAGCCTCCATTACGGTTCATTCGTGAAACACCATACATAGTAGCTGCACCAATCGCTCCAGCTGTGCCTAATGCTAAAAATGAATTTCTTCGCCCTTGTTGACCATTCATTTCTACACCCCTTGTCATTTTTAAGTTCCTAATGCAATCAGAAACATTCTTTAGTGTAGCTGAATGTTTCATTTTTAATCTGGTGACTTATGCCAATACGCATGAACTCTAGAAGAGCCTGAAATGATTATTTAATTTAAATGATATGGGTATAAAACAAATGAAATTGCAAATATTAAGGTTGATTATAAAACAATAGGGTCAGAGGGGGATATCGTATGAAAGTGAAATTTTTAATTATGATGATGGCGATTGCTATGTGTTCTACTATTTTAACTGGTTGTAATTTAGATGGAGACAACGATGAACAACAACAGGAGAACATTAACTACGAGCCAACACGTTATAATGATGATAACCGCGAGCGTCCAGGGAATGATGTCAACGAAAACTTTAGAGAGCGAGATGGTTTTGAAGATCGTCAAAGACAAGATGGCCCGTTTGACATGGATGAAGAAGAGCCAGATCTTGATGAGGAACCATCTGAAGAAAGACGTGGTGACTAAAGAAAAGAGATTCGGTCGTCGATGCTCCTTTTACAGGGTTCCATCAAGGATTTCACAAGAAAAGCCACATTTTTAATAAGCAGTCAAATCTGGTTAAAAATGCGGTTTTTTTTGTTCCATATAGTTATTGTGTGTTCACAAAGTATTCGGATACGCTTGCTGTAAAGGCCGTAGCTGAAATACCTTTAAGGTTATCAATAAGACAGAACTGTACATAACCAAGTATATGAAAGTCAATCGGTCTTGGACCTGGCTTTATTTGATTATATCCATTGGTTTAATAATAAAAAGAATACATAGTACTTTGGACATCTTAAACCCAGTGGAATACAAGTCCCTATATACCTTAATAAAATTGTCTGGTTTAGTGTTGACATTCCATCATTTACTAAAAAGGTATTGGACTAAGCATGTTAAACCCTAGTACACCAGCAAGCTTTGGTAAAAAGCATTCAATATAGAACGCTTTTTTTTAGGTTATCGAAACTGAGTCTTCCACTAGACTGCCCGTTTGTTGAAGACTCATTTTGAGATAACCATGTCACTTAATAACAATTAGTTCATATCCAGCCCTTTGCCTCATTCATCTCTTACAATAAAAGAAAAGCCTCTCAAAAGTTTATGAACTTTTGAGAGGCTTGAAAAATTAATAAACGATCTTAATAACCAGTCAAAATCCAGTCAAAAAATAGTCTTTATCTTCCTAGTTTCTAGAAACCCTTCTAACATTAACACACAACTTAGAAGGCTATTGGTAGGTATGAAACTATTAAGGTAGAGTAGTGTAAACCCATTAAATCAACATTTTTTAGTATCTCCAATGACCTCTTAATGCAAATTATGGGCATTAATAAAGAATTCCTACCCCAATTATACCCCAAATGGATTTACGACTATATGTAATACGTTCCTCAATTCACTAACTATATTCTTTTAGTAAGTTTTCTATACCCCTCAAGAGTTAATATAGACAAATTATGTGAGTACATTTGTCTTTCAGCTGAAAGGTATTATCTTAACAATTTTTGTTTTAATTATTCTTAAATCATTATTAGTTTGGTTTTCCCAAGATAAACCAATTGAGTCTGCTATCTAAACCCATAGATAAAAAAATTTGATTCTCTTTTTCGCCCCAGTTTTTTATATCAGAATTTCCATCAGGATTATTAGCTTTAGTGTAATCATTTGTCCAACCTGTGTTATCTGTAAAATATTGGTTCACTTAATTATCAAACTATGCTGCATATTGCTTTCCTACTTTACGATTTCCTCTTTTGTTTTTTAAATGTGGGTATTCAATTTTCCCACAAATACCAGGTGAAGTTAAGGATAGTGCGAGTGCTGATAAATAACTTTTTTTAGTAAGAGCAAGATAATGTCCTTTATTTTATCTAACAATTATTATCTCCTCATTGCATTAGGTCTTAAAACTCTTGAAGCTATAACTCTTTTTCCTGCTTATCGACAAAATAATTTTCTTAGTATCTCGAACAAGATTCTAACAGATGAAATGTGGAATTCACTGGGCGCCAGAGGACCCTGGCAAATGGAAAGCTAATTGAGGGATGGAAATTATCTATACATATATAAGGACCCATTTTGCTTTTATGGGTCCTCTTATATATAGAATTATCAGATCATGCCGCCCATGGATTCTCCTGCATAAATAGCTATAAATAAAGTTTAATTAGTCGGTACCTTGACACTTCTCAGGGCTTAATCTCTATTTTAAAAATATATGGAAATAAACACAAATGACAAAAAGTATGTCATTAGGTATGTCATTTTATTTTTGTTTGTGTTGTTTCTTCATTAATATTAACTTGCTACGCGTTCTTTTTCTTTAACCCATTTATACCACCTTAAAAGTGCATTTCCATTTCTCCTTTTAGATTCCCGCCCCCAATCACGTCCTAAGTAATCGTTGACTAATGATCCAACTTCAATCGAACTTAGTTCTTTAGTAGATGAACGTTTATTTATTAATTGTATTGTTTCAGTTAGCCAAACCTTTTTAGCCAATATAGCCTCAAAGTCATTAGAGTCAGAATACAGTTTTAAAACATCATCTTCGTGAATCAACATTCCTAAGGAAAATAATACAGTTAAACTATTTCTATATTCAGTTTTTTGTAGTTGTGAGTAGCTCGTCTTTCTACCTGATTTAACCAAACTATCAACTCCAATGTTCTTTGAGGGGGGGCCACCCCTAGAAATGGAGTTTTCTATCCATTTATTGAAATTTTATCTTTTGCAACGGCCAGGTTAGTTATTTTAAAATCTAAATTCTGACTTATGTTTTTCGTTTCAAGGATGATTAAGTCTAAGCCTGTAAACCATCCAGTAATTCTTAGTTATGCAGTGTTTCGCCAATATATAATTTGCTTCTTAATATGACCCTTTCTATCCCCCCCTAACTTAATTCAGTGAAG
>NZ_JBHSZV010000016.1:0-922 GCF_042663045.1 Halobacillus seohaensis
CTAATGATCCAACTTCAATCGAACTTAGTTCTTTAGTAGATGAACGTTTATTTATTAATTGTATAGCCAAACCTTTTTAGCCAATATAGCCTCAAAGTCATTAGAGTCAGAATACAGTTTTAAAACATCATCTTCGTGAATCAACATTCCTAAGGAAAATAATACAGTTAAACTATTTCTATATTCAGTTTTTTGTAGTTGTGAGTAGCTCGTCTTTCTACCTGATTTAACCAAATCTATCAACTCCAATGTTCTTTGAGGGGGGCCACCCCTCAAAGAACATTGGAGTTTTCTTTCCATTTATTGAAATTTTATCTTTTGCAACGGCCAGGTTAGTTATTTTAAAATCTAAATTCTGACTTATGTTTTTCGTTTCAAGGATGATTAAGTCTAAGCCTGTAAACCATCCAGTAATTCTTAGTTATGCAGTGTTTAAGCCAATATATAATTTGCTTCTTAATATGACCCTTTCTATCCCCCCCTAACTTAATTCAGTGAAGATGTGAAAGATTTTGAGCTAAAAAATGAAGACTAATTAGGCTTATATAAATTTTCAAAACAAATTCTGCAAAACATGACACCAAAAGCCTCCTAATTAACGATTATAGAGTAAGGAGGCGAAAATATGCGAAACAAGTGGCAAGAAGTTTTAGTGAAGAATGAGTTAAACGAAGAGTTGAAACAAGTCTTGGAATAGATGCATATGTATTTTGGAGATCTTGAAAATTAATCGCTTGAAGGTTAATACTCTTACTTATGAGGGTTACTTAGAAGGCTTGGGTAAAGGAAATTTAATCATCGATGAGTGTTATATAAACGAAGATAAACATTAAAAAGGAAGCCCCAGATCTTGCCAGAGCTTTTTGGTTCACACTAAATCGAAGTGATTATAGATATCATATGTTCAACTTTCTACACATTC
>NZ_JBHSZV010000017.1:0-59745 GCF_042663045.1 Halobacillus seohaensis
TCTTTTTAAAAAAATAAAAAAGACGGGGGTTTCTTGATGAGATTGGACTTTTTCAGTGGCCTCGACGAAGTCCGAGGAGGCTCAGCGCCCGCCCCATGGAAAGCGAACCGTTTCCCGCAGCCCCTATATTCACACAAACATCTCGAATTCAAGCACAATCTCTGATTTTGTATGCTAATTTATATTGTTAAATACCGATATTCCTTGTTATTTCATGTTTTGTACTCGAAAACTGAACCCGTTAGATTTTGGGATAGTGTTTTTCAAAAGTTCATTATTAATAGAAAAGGACTTTTTCAGTGGCCTCCTCCTTCTCCAGCGGGAGTCTCGTCGTTTCAAAACCACCCCATTCGACATGGAAATGAACGAATTCCGGCATAGGAGAATGCATCTTACCTATGCTATAGAATAGAGACTCACCCATTACGATTCTCGAGGCCACTGAAAAAGTCTTTACAAAGAAAGATACAATGAGACCACCTACTATATATATAGGTAATCCCATCGACTTTGCCTTCTTTATATTGATTGATATAGTTTTTGTTCTCTTATAATATCAGTTTTTCAGTAGCCTCTACGATTCTCACGCATGAGGCGTTCTTATTCACAAGAAGTGAGGGAAGTCTCACTAGCCACTAGGCGCTGGATAACGCCGATATGATTGATGAGCTGATTTAGCCTTCGTACTTATAAGGCGTAAGTATATCAATGGCTACGTGCCGACTTCTAAGATCCGTTGATGTTCCGTACCTCTTTTTTTATAGCAAGGGGGTCGGGGAAATGATGAGCCTCCTGTGGGATTAGAGGACATGGTGAGACCCCGTAGGACGAAGTCCACGGAGGCTCACCGTACTCCCACGGAAAGCGAGTTATTTCCCCGACCACCTTCTCCTCCTACCGATGACGGAACAGCCGCACAATCTCGGAGTCGAATCTTCAACAATCCTTCACAGATTCTAGAACTATTTTAACGTACTATTTGGGTTCGATTTTTATGATAATTCACGCCTCATTATCCAATAACCATTGATATATCAGGGAAAAATAGCAGACCAAATCATATGCGATTTGGTCTGCTAATTCGTATGCTATTTCGTAAGTTTCTCCACCGAAACGGAACAACTTACAACTTTTGAGCTGACTTTAAAAAGGAGTTAATGCACATTAAAATAACGTGCTTCTGGATGAGCAAACACAATAGCCGTGACCGAAGCCTCTGGCTCCATCATGCACTCCTCAGTTAATTCCACACCTATCCTTTCTGGTCTAATCAGATTAAATAGTTTTTTCTGATCCTCTAAATCAGGACAGGCAGGATAACCAAATGAAAACCGTTGGCCTTGGTATTTTGCAGAAAACCTTTGCTGCATTGTAAAGTCAGTGGGATCAGGGAATCCCCATTTATCTCGCATAAGCTGATGGATGTGTTCAGCCAAACCTTCAGCTGTTTCAAGAGCTAGTGCTTGTAAGGCGTGGCTTTTCAAGTATTCTCCTTGTTCTTTTAACTCTACCGAACTTTCTCTGATTCCTTTTCCAGCGGTTACAGAGAAGAGTCCTACGTAATCCATTTCACCACTAGAGACAGGTCGTAGGTAATCAGCTAAACAAAGAAATGGTTCACGATTTTGACGTGGGAAAGTGAAACGTTCAATAATCGTTTGTTTATCAGCTGGATCATATATAATCACATCATCCCCCTCAGATTGGGCAGGGAAGAATTGATAAAGAGCGGAAGGCTGAATCAACTTCTCTGTTCGTGCTTTTAAAATTAAGTCATCTACGACCTCTTTTAATTGAAGGGCTTTACTATTCTTTTCTTTCATTAACTTGGAGAATTTGCCCTTTAATCCTAAATGATGGCCAATTAACATCTGCATGTTAATAAACGGCTCGATATGAGCAACCGAATAATTTCGTAAAATATGTTGATCGAAATCATATGGTTGATAAATAGGTACGTTTTTAGAAACTTTTGAAGCTGGTTTTTCGATTACAGCAGTCGCTGATTGGATGCGAGTTTGCTCGGCACTACGGGCAATCGCTTGCTCTTGTTTTTCTTGCTGTTCACGTATTAGCAGCTCGCGCTCTTCCTGTTGGCTGAGCCGATTCGATAGAGCGAGTCCGTCCATGGCATCTTTTGCATAAAAAACCGAGCCGTCATATTGTGGAGCTATTTTTGTATTAGTAAATTTTCTTGAAAGGGCTGCACCTCCAACTAATATCGGCAATTCAATTTGTTGCTGTTTTAAATCTTGAGCCGTCAACACCATTTGCTGGGCTGATTTAACGAGTAGTCCAGAGAGCCCAATAAAGTCTGGGTTTTCTTCTTTAATTTGTGCGATTAAATCGGTCGGGGTTACTTTTATTCCGAGATCGATAACATCAAAACCATTATTACTTAGAATAATATCTACTAGGTTTTTGCCGATATCATGGACGTCACCTTTAACAGTTGCAAGAAGAACTTTTCCCTTTTTATTTGATGTGTCACCTTTTTCCATATGTGGCTCAAGGTAGGCTACAGAAGCTTTCATTACCTCAGCACTTTGTAAAACTTCAGCTACAATGAGCTGGTTGTCGTTAAATAAGCGTCCAACTTCAGCCATTCCATCCATAAGTGGCCCATTGATAATTTTTAAAGGTGCGGGATAAGTTTCTAGTTCCTTTTCAAGGTCGGGAATTAATCCTTCCTTTGTGCCTTCTACCACATAATGAGCTAATCTTTCTGATAAACTCATCGTCGAAGTGGGGACTTTGACTTCCTTTTTCTTGCCTCGGTAAAAAGCAGTGAAATTAGCGAGTGTGGCATCTGTTGTTTGAAATAGCAGTTCATTCGCCTGGTTAATTTCATCTTCTGCAATAGAAGCAAAGCGTTCTAGTTTTTCTGTATTAACAATCGCATAGTCGAGTCCTGCTTTTGTACAGTGATAAAGATAGACGGCATTTAACACTTCTCTTCCAACGGGTGGAAGACCAAAGGAAACGTTACTGACACCTAATATCGTTTGGCACTCTGGCAGCTTTTCCTTAATTAAGCGAATTCCATCAACTGTTGCATTAGCAGCTCCAATATATTGTTCGTCACCTGTTCCGACAGGGAAGACGAGGGGGTCAAAAATGATATCTGATTCACTTAGTCCATATTCATCGACTAAAATATTGCGGGACCGTATAGCGATTTCTAATTTTCTCTCCGCTGTAACAGCCATCCCTTCTTCGTCAATGGTTCCTACAACAACAGCTGCACCGAATTGCTTAACTAGAGGGAGAATTTCCTTAAAGCGATCCTCTCCGTCCTCAAGATTAATTGAATTGATAATCACTTTTCCTTGAGAGTAGGTTAGTGCCTTTTGGATTACGTCAACATCTGTGGAATCAATGATAAGCGGTACTTTTACTTTATTAATAACTTGCTTCATAAAAGCTTCCATATCTTCTACTTCATCACGATCTGGATCAGCAAGACATATATCAATCACTTGGGCACCTTTTTTTACTTGGGCGCGGGCAATTTCCGATGCTTCTTCCATTTTTTCTTCGGCGATCAGTCGTTTGAATTTACGAGACCCTATGACATTCGTTCGTTCACCAACTAAAATAGGACGATCATTTTTATCCTCGTAGATAAACGGCTCGATTCCTGAGACCGCATGAGGATGAGAAGTAGGGACTTTTCTTGGTGAAAGATCTTGGACAGCTTCTACGAGCACTCTTATATGATCAGGTGTTGTTCCACAGCACCCACCTACAACATTCAGCCATCCTTTCTCAGCGAAACCGACAGTTTTTTCAGCTAATGATTGAGGTGTCTCGTGATAGTTTCCATCTTCATCCGGAAGTCCAGCATTTGGATAACAACTAACAGAGGTTGTTGCAAGGTCAGACAATGAACGCAGGTGATCACGCATGAATTCCGGTCCAGTTGCACAGTTTAATCCGACAACAGCTGGTTTCATGTGTTCGAGTGATAAGTAAAAAGCTTCAATGTTTTGTCCTGCAAGAGTGGTTCCCATCGGCTCGATCGTTCCTGAAATCATTAAAGGGAGCGTTTCGTCAAGAGAGTTGAAGGCACGAGTAATGCCTAGGTAAGCTGCTTTCACATTAAGCATATCTTGGGAAGTTTCTAGTAAAAGAAGATCCGCTCCACCTTTGATCAATCCTCTTGCTTGTTCTTCATAAGAATTGGTTAAGTGCTCGAACGTTGTTCCACCTGTAACCGATAAAGTTTTCGTTGTAGGCCCCATAGCTCCTGCCACGAAACGAGGGTGCTCATTTTTTGAAAAGCGTTCAGCTGCTTTTTTTGCAATTTGGGAAGCCTTCGTATTAATATCTTCAGCTAAGTGGCCAAGATCGTAGTCATCGAGGACCAAATCTGTAGCTCCAAATGTATTGGTTGTGATAATATCAGCACCTGCTTCAAGGTATTCAGTGTGAATGGTTTCTACAACGCCGGGCGAAGTAAAGTTGAGGTATTCATTACACCCGTCATAAGCTTCCCCGCCAAAGTCTTCTGGTTCAAGGTTTGCATTTTGCAGCATTGTCCCCATCGCGCCATCCAATACGAGAATTCTTTTTGAGAGGTGTTGTTCAAATAATGTGGCTACCATTTGCAACCGTCCTTTCCCTGTTTTGCTTCTGTTTAACATAGTAAGTTAGTTCTTCGGTTATTTCATAGCGTAAGAATGGTGTGATTAAGTAGATGCCGTTAAATAAATCGACTGCAACATCAATTAAAGATTTAGCAATAGAAATGCCTTCAGCTTGAGCACGGTCAGGGTCATTATTAAAAAGCTCCATTCGCTGTCTAATTTCTGTAGATAGCGTCATTCCAGGTACTTCATTGTGTAAAAACTCTGCGTTACGTGCGCTGATTAGCGGCATGATACCGATATAAATCGGGGCAGAAATATGCTTAGTTGCTTCGTATATTTCCTTCAGCTTTTCCTCGCTATATACAGGTTGACTAATAAAATAGTCCGCTCCATATGTGATCTTTTTTTCAAGTCGACCTACGGCACGATTTAGGTTACGGACATTTGGATTAAAGGCTCCTGCAACGGAGAAGTTGGTATTCATGCCGAGTGATTTACCGGAATATGAAACGCCCTTATTCATTTGTTTTATATAGTGGATCAAGTCTAATGAAGTTAAATCATAGACAGATGTGGCCCCAGGGAAATCACCGATTTTAGTCGGGTCACCTGTGATTGCCAATAATTCCGTAATCCCGAGTGTATGCAAGCCCATTAGATGTGATTGTAGCCCAATTAAGTTTCGATCACGACAGGCAATATGGACTAAGGGGTTCACATCAAATTTTTGTTTAATAATGGAGGCCATCGCTGTATTACTGATTCTTGGAGTAGCAAGCGAGTTATCTGCGAGTGTAATTGAGTCAACTCCTGCATTATTAAGTGCTTGAGCTCCTTCTAAGTATCGTTGTGTATTAAGACGTTTCGGTGGGTCAAGTTCAACGATGATTGATGGTCTGCTTGCTGCGATGTCATGAAGGTGTGGCCTGTTATTTTTATCTTCTAGTTTTGTTTGTGGAGATGTTTTCGGAAAGGGGAGATTTTTGTGTTCAATGGGTTTCTTCCCCTTAACTCCTTCAGCAATTGCTTCAATATGTTCGGGAGTTGTGCCGCAACAGCCACCGATTAATCGAGCTCCTTGTTCATGGAGGGCACGGGCGCTGGTTTTAAAATAATCCGGGTCAGTTTTATAGACAAGTCTGCCATCCTGGTAAGTTGGTAAACTAGCATTCGGATAAGCGGATAACACAGCTTTCTCAGGGAGTGGTATATCTTCCAGCGACTCGATCATGTGATGGGGACCTAGTCGACAATTGACACCTACTACATCGGCCCCCTTATCTTCTAAAAGAGTTAAAGCTTCAGTGAGCGTTGTGCCATCCTGAAGTACACCTGGTTCGTGTATTGACACTTGGGCGATCAAGGGAAGATTTGTTTCTTGTTTAGCAATTTGCAGGACGGTTGTGAGTTCTTCTAAGTCGTAAAAAGTTTCCAATAAAATGCCGTCCACTTCTTCAAATAGTAAACAGTAAAGTTGTTCGCGGAAGCTTCGTTTGATTTCATCAAGAGATATTGCGTTTTTCTTGATTCCTCGTATGCCACCAACTGTTCCCACTACAAAGCTTTTGCCCTCAGCAGCTTGTTTAGCAAGTTTGACTGCAGCTGAATTCATTTCTTTTACTTTTTCTTCTAATCCATAACGCTCTAATTTTATATAATTGGCTCCGTACGTATTTGTTTGAATGACATCAGCCCCAGAGTTTACGTAAGCTTTATGAACATTTAGAATTTCTTTGGCATGGGATAAGTTCAACTCTTCAAAACATTGATCGATTCCATAAGAATAGAGCAATGTTCCCATAGCTCCGTCTCCTACTAATGTCTTTTCTTGTAGGGCTTCTTTTAAGTTCATGATTTTCCTCCTGTCTTCATTTTATAGCTCTGAATTTTCTAACCAATTCACTCTCAACAATCTCAATAAAAACAAAAAAAAGCCTTCTAAGAAGAAGACTTTATTTTTACTAAATTCTTCTTCTTATCATTCAAGTTAATAAAAACTTGCTGGAGTTAGCACCATTTTGGTTAAACCAATGGTTGCTGAGGTTTCAACGGGCCAGTCCCTAGACCTCTCTTGATAAGAAAAATAATATGCAGTTTTTTGAGGTGTGTATTAACGTATAGAAAAAAACTCTAATTGATGTTGCGACTTACACTACACTAAATTACACAAGTAATCAATGGAATATTCTAAATTATGTAACTTTAATCATGGCTGTGTTAAATCTCCTGTTCTAGCTGCCGTTTATGGCCTGAAAATATTATCACATAGGCTCGTTGACACCCATCCTTAATAGACGCTTCATCTGAATAGGTCATCATACCCGTTTTTCAATTAACTTATCTAAGGTTGCTCAAAGAGATGGTAAGGGTGGATTTGTAATGGCGATATTCACTGTGTATGTATCAGGCTTTTCAATAGGCGTATGTTATAAGCTAATATTAATATTTACCTTAGTTTAAGGCGAAAGTTTATCAACAATCGACTAGTATTATGTAATAACGTGTATCTATCGCTATCGTAATCGTTCCGTACTAACATCCTTATTAAAGTATGGGATATCTGTTAAGAAATAAAGCCTATTTTTGATCCTTTTCCAGCTATTATATATAGAATTTTCCCAATTTTAAGATATGTAAGCGGATTTTTGCTATGATATAGAAAGGTTGTTAGAAAATCTATTAACTATTTCATGAAATATATAAAACTCTATTGAATTTTTATTCATTGAAATGTATTATTAAAAGTCAGAAACTTGATTTAAGCAGCATGGACTAATATATATATAATTAAAATTCATCAGGGGGAGACATTATGGAACTAGAGAAACAAGAACAACAAGTAGCAGGAGAGTATACATCAAAACAGTTAATGAAGTTTCTACTGCCATCGTTAATAGGGGTACTGCTTTTCCTTGTACCAATTTCCGTGGATGGAACAGTAACGATTGGATTAGGCGTGCTAGCTGATGGTCTACAGGCGGCGATTTCCAATTATATTCCGTTATTTATGACAATTGTACTATGGATTTCGACTATCGGAACTGTTGCTATAAAGTCAGTTAATAACCCTGCAATTCGCAATCATAAATTTTTATCAAGCTTGTTTGATATCGGGTTAATCTGGTTTATTCTTAGATTGATAGGTGCGGTCTTTGCTACACTCACCCTTATAGGAGCAGGACCAGAAATTATTTCGTCTGAATTGACAGGCCAGGTGGTACTATTTGATCTAATTCCTGTCTTAATGGTTTGGTTTCTATTTGCTAGCTTATTTATGCCGTTATTGCTTGAGTTTGGTTTAATGGATTTCATCGGTACGGTCGTTCGTAAGATTATGCATCCATTATTCAAGTTGCCTGGTCGTTCTTCTGTAGATGCAATGGCTTCTTGGATGGGTAGTGGAACAGTTGGTGTTTTGTTAACAACACAACAATATGAAGGCGGCTATTACTCAAAACGAGAAGCGGCTGTAGTGGCAACGAACTTTTCCATTGCTTCCATTGCCTTCAGCCTGGTAATTGCCAGATTCATAGGTATTGACCACATGTTTGTGCAGTTTTATTTTACAGTAGTCGTATGTGGTGTCGTTGCTGCTGTAGTATGTCCGAGAATTCCACCACTTTCTTTAAAAAAGAATACGTATTATGAGCCAATTGGAAAGCAAATTGATGAAGAAGTTCCTGTTGGTATATCCACTTTCCGTTGGGGCGTTGATCAAGCGGTTAGAAAAGCAGATCAAGTGAAAAGTGCAAAGGATGTCATTACCCGTGGAATTTTTAACGTTGCAGATATTTGGCTTGGACTCATTCCGCTTGTAATGGCATTAGGAACTATTGCCTTGATCATCGCTGAATTCACACCAATTTTCACATTTATTTCGTATCCTATTATTCCGTTATTGAATTTGTTGCAAATTCCTGAAGCAGCGGAGGCAGCTCCTGCCATGATCGTTGGGTTTGCGGATATGTTCCTACCAGCTGTTGTTGGTGCAGGGATTGAATCGGAACTTACCCGTTTCGTTATTGGTGTTATGTCTTTAACTCAACTTGTTTATATGTCTGAAATCGGAATTCTATTGATCAAATCAAAAATTCCTTTAAATATACTAGAATTGTTTATTATCTTTTTGCAAAGAACAATTATTACGTTACCGATCGCTGCATTAATGGCTCATGTATTATTCTTTTAAAGTGCATGATAATATAGAAGGAGAATGTTGTAGGAGGTTGTTTTTGTGGGAAAAGATTGGAGTCACCTAGTAGATAATATGTCGAACCGACTGGCACCGAGTATGGCGAAAGATCACCCGAATTTGCCTGTTGTTAAAGAGGAAGGCTGTTATTACTATGGTGTGGACGGTAAAAAGTATTTAGATTTCACTTCAGGAATTGCAACAACAAATGTCGGTCACCGTCATCCAAAAGTTGTCGAGGCAATAAAGGAGGGAGCGGATGAATTAGGACATGGCCCCTCTGGTGTAATCATATATGAATCGATTTTAAAATTGGCTGATCGCTTAGCTGACATTATGCCGGGAGAACTCGACTGTTTCTTTTTTGGAAATAGTGGATCGGAAGCAATTGAAGGTGCCATTAAACTAGCGAAACACGTAACAGAACGTCCTTATATTGTTTCATTCATTGGAGGATTTCATGGACGTTCTATGGGAGCTCTTAGTGTCACTAGTTCGAAAAGTAAATATCGCAAGTTTTTACATCCGACAGGGTCTTATCAAGTTCCTTACGCTCAAGTTGATGAAAGTCCGCAAGGTGTTGAGCCAGAGCAATATGTTGTTGAGCAGTTAGAAAAAGACTTCGAGCGATTATTTGCTCATCAAGTTACACCTGATGAAGTGGCAGCTGTACTTGTGGAACCTGTTCTAGGAGAGGGAGGGTACATTGTTCCTCCAAAAGCCTGGTTGCAAAAAGTAAGAGAGTTATGTGATCAATACAATATCCTGCTGATTTTTGACGAGGTTCAGACAGGATTTGGACGTACAGGTGAATGGTTTGCTTCTCAAACGTTTGGTGTTACTCCAGATATAATGGCAATTGCCAAGGGAATTGCCAACGGAATGCCGTTAAGTGCAACTGTCGCTTCAAATGAGCTAATGAAACAATGGCCACTTGGGAGTCACGCTACTACGTTTGGAGGAAATCCAATTGCGTGTTCTGCAGCTAACGCTGTACTTGATGTTATGGAAGAAGAAAACTTATTGGCGAACACAAGAGAAGTAGGGGCTTATGCTACTGAAAAACTTAAAGACTTAAAGGACAAACACCCGGTTATTGGTCGTGTCCGTTCTGTTGGATTAATGATAGGAATTGAAATTATTGATCCTAAGACAGGTTTACCAAATAGTGAAGGGCTTTTTAAAGTATTGGATACGGCACTGGAAAATGGTGTACTCTTTTACTTCGGTGGGAATCAGACAGAAATCATACGGATGATTCCACCATTAACCGTGACTAAGGAACAGATAGATGAAGGGCTACGTATGTTTGATGAAGCGTTAACTTCTTATGAGGAAGAAATTGGAGCAGTCAACGAATAGAAAAAAGTCTACCTTGGTTTGGAGATATTCCAAAATAGGTAACGGTGGAGTTTAGGGAGAGAAGAATGCTAATATCAAAGTAATTAATATTCTAATTAGCATTGATTTTAACGAGATTTTAATAGCATAAGTAGCAAACAAAAACGTTCAGATGAGTTCTGAACGTTTTTTTACATAATAATTTATTTTCTATTCAACTAAAGCCCTCGATTGTTTAATTAGGGGTAATGGTTGATGGGGAGGGGAGGAAACGACTGGAGGCCACTGAAAAAGTGAATTTAATAAGAGAATTAGCTCAACCAACAATTATATACGTGAGTGATTTCTTCATTAACATCAACATGTTTACTGTGATTCTCTACCCGTGTTAAGTTTAAATACTTTTTCAGCAGCCTCATCGTTTTTCCGAAGGGAGTGTCATCAATTCCCTCCCCATTAACGCCAAGCGAGATGATGTCCATAATCACTTAGGCAGTGTAGAGTATAGAATCTCCCATCATACCTTATCTTTAAGAATGCGAATGGGGGATGGGAAACGACTGAGTCCAATGAAAAAGGCTTTACAAAGAAATAAACAAGGGTACCATCTACTATATCTAGGTTTGATCCCTTGTTTTTTGCTATATTTGATTGATTTGGTTCTTATTTTCTTAAATTATCAGGCCTTAAACGAATCGCTTTCCACGAGCAGATGCCGAGCCTCCGGGGTTTCGTCTAGTCCGCTTTTCCCACAGGTGTCTCCCTGCTTTATTTTTCACGAACGGACCCGCATAGTGGGCTTTCCTACATAATGAAAATAGAAGATAAACATGCTGTAATAATCACTGGTTGCGTGCCACCTTCTAAGATTCGTTGATGTTCCGTATCTCCTCATACCGATGACGGAAAAGCCACCCCTATCTCTTATACGGTAACGAACCCCCATTATCTCGAAGCGTGGTGATGTTAAAACACTATAAACAAAGATAAACCATTAAAAAATCAGAGGCACAAATCGACGTTCAATTTGTGCCTCTGATTCGTATACGATTAATTACTTTCTCCTCGATATCTGAAAACGTTACAAAATGAATAGGCTTTTTGTTATTTAATGACTAATACAGGACATTTTGCATGCTGAACCACAGTTTTACTCACACTACCAAGTAAGAACTTTTTCACATTGCCTAGTCCTCGGTTACCGATAATAATAAGGTCAATATCATTGTTGTCCGCATACTTACAGATCATAGATCCTGAATTGCCGTCACCGCTGCCAACTATCGCTTCTGTAACGATCGGGTGGTGGACGGTTTTAAATTCTTCTTTAATCAGTTCCAAGTCTTCCTTTAATGTTTCTGCTAGTTCTGTACCAATATTTTCTGACATTTTTGCATTGGTTACAGGACCTGTCTGTTCAATAACAGAGACAATGTGAACTTCTGCTTCGCTGTTCGCTGATTCTTTGGTGAGTGCTTCCTGGATTGCTTTTTTACTTAGCTGTGAGCCATCATAAGCTACGAGAATTTTTTCCTTCATTATAACCACCTTCCTCAATACAGTTATAATACTAAGGTTTCCTACTTCAATTTTACCATACTATGGAATGTATTTCTTTTAATTCAGAAAATTCATGATAGATGCATTCCTTTTGAATTATGAGAAGCAAAGATGGAAAGACTGTAAGGAAAACAACGATTTTAGGTGAAACACATGAAAATGTTATGTATTGATGGAGGGGGCATTCGCGGAATGATACCAATTGTTATTCTGCATGCCCTAGAGAAGGAATTAGGTCGACCGGTGGGAGAATCTTTTGATTTAGTAGCTGGAACAAGCACTGGATCGATTATTGCTACATCAATCGCATCAAATTATAAAATGGAAGATATCCTTCATTATTACAAAACTTCTGGAAAGAAAATTTTCAAACGTCAGTCAAAGGTCGGAATTATGAAGAGCATTTACAATGACCTTGAACTTCGGGAGCTATTGAAAAAAGTATTCGGTGAACTAACGCTCGCTGATGTGGAAAAACCGCTCATTATCCCAGCAGTTGATATTACTCATGGGCGACCTTTCATTCATCGCTCTCATCTAATAGAGTCGCAAAATGATGATCGCTCCATTAAGTTATGGGATGCAGTTCTTTCTTCATGCTCAGCTCCTGTATATTTTCCTCCTAATAATGTTGAAAATCATTACTTATCCATCGATGGTGGTTTATGGGCGAACAATCCATCGCTCGTTTGTGTTACAGAAGCTATGCATTTTTTTGATAAAAAATTAGGCGATTTTCAAATACTATCGTTCGGTACGGGTAAACAAAATATAAAGTTTCCCAATATGAACGATAAAAATTGGGGACTGCGACAGTGGATGCCCTTTCAATTTCCATCTATTAAGACGAAGCCAAAACTGCTAGATCTAGCTCTACATTTATCCTCAGAGTCTGTATCTTATCATAGTCAACTTTTACTGGGAGAAAAATATCTTAGAATTAATGAAGAACTTGAGGGTGAAATTCCCTTTGATGAAATAAGTTTTATGGATGATCTGATTCAACTGGGTGAGGATGTATTTAGAAATCACAAGTCGGATATATTGAAGTTTTTAGAATGAAATAGCAAAAGTATAGTAAGTGGTGTCGTTAGGAATAGAGAAAGGGCATCGATACTGAAATTTTAGGACGGAGTATTCTTACTCCCACGGAAGACGAACTGTTTTCCCTGCCTTCTTAACACTCGGGTGCTTTAGTTGAGAAGTGTTCAAAATAAATATAAGAAAAATCTCAGTTCATTGAACTGAGATTTTTAAAGTTTAATACAAATACAGTGTAATTAGTTATGTAGATATACCTGCAATTTATAGTGTAATTATACAAACCGAAAAGCTTTATCATTGTAAAGAGCATGTTGTTTTTTTATGAAAATCTATTCAAAATATGGCTTTCTTATTTGTAGCTTAAAAAACGCAAACTGAATTCATATTCAGAAAGGTGATTGTTCTTTAGACTCCATCCAAAAAAGATAGAGTGAAAATGTATTTAACTTTTGTAATTTATTTGAATTAACAGTAAAATAGTTCTATAGTAATGATGATTAGTTCAAATTAAATGAATAACAGTCTAATAGATAGGCAAAAACTCTTAAAAAAGAAATACGTCGAACACCTTAAATAAATGATTCGGTGACTAATGTTTATTTGCTTTACTTTCATTTACAATAGAATTGAGGGATGGTCGACTATGGTTAATATGGAAGAGTTTATTTTAAATGCCAGTTTACTGATTACAATTATTTATTTAGCAGCTTTTTTACACAAAAAGTTGCTCGTAAATGTTAAAAGTAAAATTAAAGAACCAATCTATATTTTAATAGCGATTGGGGCTGGGTGGACATCAATGTCCTTTGGTATACATTTAGCGGATTCAGTTATTTTTGATCTGCGCTTTATTCCGATTATTATCGTATCCTTGTATGCCAAGAATCCCTTTCACATCCTTGCTGTGGGTATAGGGATTGGCTTATTACGGTTGACATTTGGAATTAGTGAAGCTGCCTTTGTGGGATTTTTAAATATGGTGATTGTATCAATAACTGGGTTGCTGCTGCATAAGCAACTACAAGAAGTGAATTCTTTAGGGAAAATCATAACAGTTGTCGTGACATTAAATCTGGTGAATGCTTTCGTCATTGCTACACTTGGCGTGATCCCCATTGTGGAATACCTAATACTCATCATGCCAACAGCTTTACCTTTAAGTATTGTACTGAGCTTGCTATTAGTCTGGATGGTTAAAGACTTAGCAGAGGAATTTTCATTAAAAAGGGATTTAACCGAAAAAGCAAGCAGAGACCCATTAACAAAGCTTTATAATCGCAGAGCATTTATGCGCTATTTAGAAGATTATACGACATGCGACGTTGTATCCTCACCGCTAGGTCTTTCCTTGATTGATATTGATTATTTTAAAGAGGTAAATGATACACATGGTCATGTGACAGGCGACTTAGTTTTGCAAAAAATGAGCCAATTATTCACGGAGAATTTGCGTACGATAGATGTCATTGCCCGTTATGGTGGAGAGGAATTTATAGTCTTGCTTCCTAATTGTAGTAAGCAAGATGGAGAGAAAGCTATGGAAAGAGTTCGCGAAGCCATTGAAAAGGAAACGTTTCAAGTCAATGGATTGGATATTGAAACCACAATATCTATAGGTGTAGCCACGACGACGGATGTAGAGTTAGACGATCTCATTTTAGCTGCCGATGAAGCATTATATGAAGCGAAACATAAGGGTAGAAATCGAGTGGAATGTTACCCAATTGCCCAATCCGAGAAACATTATGGTTTGGATAAAAAAGTGCACCATGGTGACTTACAAACTAATAAGTGATATTAGAAAAAAGAGCCTGTTCTTGGTGAATAAGTAGTTCAGTTTTTGAGTTGAAAACCACCTTAATATAACTTCGTTTTTAGCAACTGCTTCATGATAGATAAATGCTGTTACAACAAAAAAGAGGTATGCGAATTCAATACGAATTTGCATACCTTTTTAGGTTTCGATTTTAACTTTTGTTCTTTCAAACTAACTATTTATTGTGTGCGTGTATGGTTTTATTGTTTTAAATATGGTTTTCGCCGCAAAAAAAGTTATTTTATGTTCCCTCTGCACCCATCCCCAGCACAGCAACATATTGCATATTATTCATAGCAACAAATTTCTTCCCGTTCCATTGAAGAGGAGTCTGGACAAGTCCAAGTCCATCTGCATTATAACGTCCAGCAATTCTTTGAAAAGCAAATAACTCATAAACACCATCTCCATTAAAGTCGACAGGATAGGCTGTGTTCAACCCTGACACCCATCCCTGTACTGGAGCTTTAAGCACACCATCTGGATTATAAATTTCTGAGAGATAATCTTCTCCTCTATTGCTAATATCAATGATGAAAGATATTTTTAATGTTTGGTTAGTTATTTCTACTTTATAATCATTTTGATACATCACGTTATATAAATAGTAATCATTGAAGGTTTCATAGTTAAATATTTCAAGGGATCGATTATTGAAAAAAGAATAGATGTAATAGTATGAATATCCACCACTGCCTCCAGAATTAATACTGATCATAATATCGTCCACATGGTCTCCGGTAAAGTCACCAAGAAAGAGAGACGGGTCATAGCCCATGTTTGATTCTAATGGTACGCTATAAAAAGCTTGCGTTCTTCCATCTTGCACTATGAGAGTGATGTTGGTTGTAAAAGGACTGTCTGTTCCATTTGGCTTTTGTCCTGTTAAATAGACATTATCTAAAACACCATCTCCATTTACATCCCCTTGTGCGAAAGCGAGAATGGATGGGTGGTTTTCTATCGTTCTTGTATCATAACCTTTCATCATTTCAATCCTTTCATCAATGGCCATAAATCACACCATGAAAAGCAGGTATATCCCCATTCTATGCCTGTTGAAAAGGAGAGGTTAAATGAATTTTTTGCGAATACATTTGTGGACGAGTGATTCCGCAATGGTATATGCTAAATGGAAGGTAATACACAAAAAGGGAGCAAATTAACATGTCAATTCGCAAACGATTCATTAGATCGAACATCGCCATCGTATTGGCACCGATGGTATTATTTCTCGTCATTGAAGGTTACCTTCTTCTATATATGTTTGACTTTGGAACAGGAGAAAATGGACAACTGACATTTGCTTCGATTCATTTAGCCGGCTGGCTACTTTTTGTACTCATCACAAACGGGTTATTTATTTCGTTCGTTTTTAAAAACATAATACGTCCGATGTCCCGTTTAACTAGTGCTGCGGAGGAGATAAGTGCGGGAAAAGTCGATACACCTGTTGTTCGAATGAAAAAGGACGAAATTGGAAAGTTATCCGATTCTTTCGAGAAAATGAGATTGCAATTAATAGAATCACAGGAAGTGCAAGAAAAATACGCAGAAAACCGAAAGAAACTTTTATTAAATATATCGAGTGATTTAAGAACTCCGATGGCGATTATTAAAGAGCAAGTTCAAACCATTAAAGAGGGGGATAATTACACAAAAGAGGAAACGGATGCGGCGATTCAGGCAATTCACACTAAATCTATTGTATTGGATCGTTTAATTGAAGAGCTTTTTCAGCATTCGGAATTAGATATGGGACGATTGGCCTTCTATTTTAAAAAAATTGAGTTACGGTCGTTTTTAGTAGAAGTAATGGAAGACTTTGAAACAGAATGGGATGAGGTTTCCTTTTACTTTCAGGCGGAAGACGTTAAACCTTACTTGGCTAAGATTGATCCTGCACAATTAAGACGTGTGATTATTCACCTCCTTAACAATAGCTTGAAACATATGGATAAAGAGAAAAAGAAGGTCAATATCAATTTGAAAGAAAAACATGGAGAGATCATCGTACAGATTACCGATAATGGTCCAGGGATCCTTGACCGAGACCTTCCTCACATCTTTGAACTATTTTATCGAGCAGAGGAATCAAAGAAATTTTCTGAGGGCGGAAGTGGACTTGGATTACCAATATCTAAACGAATTATTGAGGAGCATGAAGGAGAAATAAAGGCCACGAGCCGTATTGGTCACGGAACCACGATGACTTTTACTCTTCCTGCTTATGAAGATTAATAAAAAGGATTTTAATGTGTAACGAGTTTCGGTATCAGTATAGTGATTTGTTTCCTATTCAATTACGTGTCTGCATATGGAATAGGGCTAGGGAAAGCGTGGCTTCCCCTAGCCCCATTCCTCTTTTATGTCATTTGGGTTACGATTTGGTCTGCTATTTCGTATGTTTCTCCACCGAAAGGGAACTACTTATTATCATTGTGGGCTTCTTTTATATGCGCCTAAATCCTTCTTCTTCTAGAAAATTAGCGGCTTCTCGATAAGAATTGAACGTGCCTTCCAAGTCTTCATCCGCATATACATTGTAACCATCATCCTCACGCAGAAGCACAAGGGAGTGATCATCATCGTTCATCCATTCTTCTAAGATAGGGTTCTTTTCTGCAGGTGTTGAGGATAATGATTCAATAGCTTCATTAACAATGTTGCGCAGTTCATCTGCTTCAAAATCCCGTATATTCACCATACCCCGTTCGTCCGTTGGGTAGTCATCGAGTTCAGCAGCATACACAAACCCATTACCATTGGGATGAAGGTGGTACACAACGTTTGTTTTATCGTACAGACTTTCTTCGTAGTGGAAGTTGACACGTCCTAGAGAGATCTCTTTCATTTCTAGTTGATTAAACTCTTTTATTATGTCGATTTTTTCTTCAAATGTTAACATCAGCGACCTCCAATAGATCTTATAATTGGTTCATTATAGCATAGCCTGACTTACTTAAGATATGTTCAGTGAAAAATATATTGTATCCTGCTAGTGAACGTGGTATAGTATTGGGGCGATGAGCTATTTGTATAAGACGAAGTATATGCTTTAGAGCTAAACGACGAATGTGGTCGTCGGTACATTCGCGACAAAATATCGAAAGCTTTCCCTGAAATACGGGAAAGCTTTTTTAATGGCTAAAAAATGACGATGAGTACAAGGATTTTATTACGAGTGCATTTCTAATTATCCGTGTCGGATCTTTTCAGCTGAAGCAGCTGTCTCATCAATATAGTCTGCGATTGTATGGGTTTCATGATTCATAGATTCGATCGTAGCATCTATTTCTTCAATTCCTGCGGTTGCTTGTTCGATAACAGCTGCTAACTCTTTCGTCGATGTTTCTACATCCGTTGTTTGACTAGTCACTTCATAAACAGTTCCGCGGAGTGTTTCAAAATGATCATGCAGCCCATTTAGAGAGTCATTTACTTTTGCAAAAAAAACAGTAACTTCCTCGACCGTTCCTAAACTATCCTGAAAACTCATGTGACTTTCGTTCATTTTGGTATGAGCTGAAGAGTTTGCGACCTTTACCTCATCTAAGTTATCAGTGATTTGCACAGCTGTATCTTTGGTTAGCTCAGCTAGTTTGCGGATTTCATCAGCTACTACAGAAAATCCTTTACCAGCTTCTCCAGCCCGTGCTGCTTCAATAGAGGCATTTAAAGCGAGTAGGTTCGTTTGTTCAGCAATATTTTGGATGT
This sequence comes from Halobacillus seohaensis, assembly GCF_042663045.1. Classification (NCBI taxonomy): domain Bacteria; kingdom Bacillati; phylum Bacillota; class Bacilli; order Caryophanales; family Bacillaceae; genus Halobacillus; species Halobacillus seohaensis. Next base: position 18,263 of record NZ_JBHSZV010000017.1, read on the forward strand.
TTTTCATAAATCCATTTGTTTCCTCAAGTTTAGTTGATAAGTTTTTAAAAGTACCCTCTAATTCTTTAATGGATGTCGCTAGCTCTTTCATATCAGTATTAAGCCCATTCATTTTAGTATGCCCTTCTGTGGAAGCATCATTTGCTGCATAGGTTTGTTTAGCTAAATCCTCAGACATTTCGTTCATACTATCCATTTTAGTTTTTGTAGTCTCTGTGCGATCAGCAATAGTTGTAATCTGTCCACTTTGAATTTGACTTCCTGATGAAATCTCTGAAATTGCTGTTTTCATCTCATTATGGGAGCTTAGATGGGTTTGCACTTGTTCATTAATTTTACTCAAGCGATCGGTCATTATAGAGATTTCCTGTTGCAAAAATTGACTTCGTGCTTCTTTCTCGTTTTGCTCTTGTTCTGATTGGGAAAGTATATCTTCAAGAGAGGTAAATTGACGATGATTCAGACGAATTAACACAAAAAGCACTATCCCCACTAATACATAACTTAGAATAGAAGCAGGCAATACGCCTAGAACAAACTCTCTCATTTCTGTAGCTGTATAGGCATTGAAAAATAATGCAATAAAACCAAGAGTGTAACCGAGTACATATAGTTTTATGTCGAAGTGAATAGCTGAAAATACTGATAAGAAAAAAATAACAAGTAATAGAGTCCCTGATCCACCAAATATCATAAAATTGATAAAAGTATGTATGAAAATCATAATAATCGATACATATGGAAAGAAGGTTTCTTTTTTGTTAATGACTTGAAAAATAAGATAGGCCCCAATGAATAGAATGAGCTGACTGAGATAAATTCCTGTCTTAAGAAAGGGGTCTTGATTTAATATTGTATAAACCGAGGTTGCAATTAGAGCAATAGAAAATGAAATTAGCATAAGTGTATTCTTGTTACGAGTATCTGAGCGTTTCAATTGTGTCGTATTTGTCACTGAACAAGACCTCCCATTAGTCATTTATTTATAGTATCGGGAAATATTGTAAAAAGTGAAGCGTTATTCAGTTATTTCTAGTAATAAAATACTAGAGATGTAAATATGTTATAGTAACATCAACTTTTTAAGATAAGGAAGGTGTGTCCATTGTATATTACAATTAAAGAAACAGCTGATTACCTGGACGTTCCAGAAGCTTATGTTGAGAATTTAATTCGGGAAAGTAAAATTCGGACAATCCATGATGGGGAACAATACTTAATTAACCAAAGTCAATTTGATACCTATTTTAAGCAGATCGAGAATTATCGTGCGATGATCCAGGATTATTTAAATGATCCAATTCCTAAAGATTTAGATATTAACGATGAAGATTAAAGAAGCAGAGCTGACTATCAGCTCTGCTTTTTTTTCATTAGGCTATGTTAAACGTTTAGGTTGATATTTATTAGAGTGGAGGGTGAGGTTTATTCAAGAATCGGGCAGTATTGTTGAAGACTCGATTAAGAGCTTGTGTGGCAGTTCCGTCATCGGTATGAGGAGAAGGTGGTCGGGGAAATAACTCGCTTTCCGTGGGAGTACGGTGAGCCTCCTCGCTTCGCTGTGGGGTCTCACTATGTCCTCTCATCGAGGCCACTGAAAAAGTCGGTAAATTTTAAGAAAATCAAATCCCTGAAAATTCCATCCCCACTTTCGGCTTATAAATTAGGGGTAAATTGGACTTAATACTCCACTTTCACAGGAAAAACAACGTGATTTTGGGATAGTGTTTTTCAAAAAAATCATTATTAATAGAAAAGGACTTTTTCAGTGGCCTCTCCTCTCATCCAACAGGAGTCACGTCATTTCCCCGACCACCTAGCCATGAAGAGAGGTGCGGAACATCAGCTAATGTACGTAACCTTTGATATAACAGCATGTATATCTCCTGTTTTCATTATGGAGGAATTCCACCTATTCGTGTCATTAGGAAAAAAAGAAGGGAAAACAGGAAGACTCGCTCCGGAAAAGCGAGTCGTTTGAGGTCTGATAATTCAAGAGATTAAGAACCATAATTTAATCAAAATATAGCAATAAAAGGGAACAAACCTATATATAGGTTGTTCCCTTTTATGCTTTGTAAAGTCTTTTTTAGTGGTCGTCGTTTCCCATCCCCCATTCGCATTCTTGAAAATACGGAACTACGGTAGGGACTTTGTACTCTTCACCGCCTAAGTAATTGTGGACATCATCTCGTTTGGCGTTGATGGGGAGGAAATTGGTGAGACTCCTGCGGAAAAACGTACGTGTCGAGACCCCGCAGCGTAGTGAGGAGGCTCGAGAGTTCGTCCGCGGAAAGCGAGCTAATTTCCTCCCCATCAACCATTACCCTCATTACACAATTTGGGGATTTAGTTGTTTGAGATGAGTAACTTCCACAATAAGGAGGTGCCTGCTTTTGATAACAAACAACAACAGGAACTAACACAGCCTTTTCAAAAGGCTCGGCATTAAGGGTTAACCTTTGACAGCGATAGCTTCGATTTCAACTTTCGCACCTTTTGGAAGTTTACCAACCTCAACTGCAGCACGTGCAGGATAAGGCTCGCTTAAATAGCTAGAATAGATCTCATTTACAACAGCAAAATCTTCCATTGAATCGAGAAAAATACTTGCTTTAGCTATGTTCTTATACGTTAGTCCAGTTTCTTGTAATATAGCGCCAAGATTTTTCATAACTTGATGCGTTTGTTCTTTTACATCATCAGAGACAAACTCCATCGTATTTGGATCGAGAGGAATCTGTCCTGATATGAAAATAAGATTTCCAACATCAGCAGCTTGCGAATAAGGGCCAATGGCAGCTGGTGCTTTGTCTGTGGCTATTGGTTTGAACATTGGATCCACTCCTTCTATGTAAGTTTATATCCATCCTACCATGACCAAAAGGAATTACGAAATTGAAAGCTATAAGAAACATTTCTATAAACTATAGAATTTAATAGCGAATCTTATGTTCATTTCCCAGGAAATGCTGGATAAAGGTGTCGAAAAAGCCTGCAATACAATCAATAATGGATATATTAATACAACATTTTAATGTTAACGAGATATTTTTTGAAAAAAATGAAGGGTTTTTAAAATGCGAAGCGTCTATAAATGTAGAAGAGAAAGAGGAGGAGTTATATTTGATTGAAGTCCACCAGCTGCATCATTCATTTTACGTTGGAAAAAAGAACAAAAGACAGGAGGTACCTGTACTTAGGAATATTAATGTGAAAATTTTAGAAGGAGAAATAGTTTCTGTTGTTGGGAAGAGCGGTTCTGGAAAGTCAACACTGCTTAATTTATTAAGCGGGTATATCAAACCAACCGAGGGAACGGTGAATATTCAAGGTGAGCAAGTATCTGATTATACCGAAGAACAATGGGCGGATTTCCGTTTAGAAAATCTCGGATTTATTTTTCAAAGTTTTCAGCTGATTCCTAGCATGGATGCTTACCAAAATGTAGAGTTGCCGCTCGTAATGAAAGGTGTACCTGAAAATAAGAGACGAGAACAAGTACAGGAAATTTTTAAACGTGTGAATTTAGATGGTTTTGAAGCGCATTATCCATCCGAACTTTCAGGTGGTCAACAACAGCGTGTATCGGTAGCGCGGGCGTTAATTGTAAACCCACCGATTATATTAGCGGATGAGCCAACAGGAAGTTTGGATAAGGAAACAGAAGAAGAATTGTTGTCCTTTATAAGGCAATTGAACCAAGAAGAAAATATTACTTTTGTGATTATTACTCATGATGAAGAGGTTGCAGCTATAGCTGATCGGAAAATTCATTTAGATGATGGGAAAGTGACTGTCGAGGAGGAAAACTATGAGGTTTAAAGACCGGCAAAATTTTATAAAACAAAATATGAAGAAAAATAAGTCTAGAGTTTTTATGACGGTGCTTGCTACAGCAATTGGTTGTGCCTTTCTCATCATTTTAGCTTCGATCGGATTCGGGGCTCAGCGTTATATCGTTCAAGATTTATTAAAGGATCGCTCAGTAACTGAAATATCTGTACAAGGAAAGGAACAAGTAGATGACGGAGGGAATCCGAGAATTAGTGAGGATGACATTGAGAAGCTGGAATCAATAGAAAATGTACAGGCTGTCACACGAAAACAAATGGTTGAAAATCAATCACGTTTACTTGTAAATGAATATGGGACAAGTGTCCAAGTGAGTGTTGTGGATTACCCTTCTGAGATTGAGTCAGGGTTCGAATTAGATGAAGGACGAATGCCAGAAGAGGATAATGAAATAATTGTAGGCTATAACATAGCTGAACAATTACATACAGGTAACGAAGAGCAGATATATAATGACGAAGGGGAAGTGAAGCAAGAATTTTCTTATGATGGTGAATTAATAGGTGAAGAAGTAAGTATTGAAGTAAGTCAGTGGGTGGAAGGAGAGTTAACAAACGGGGAAATTTCTGTAGAAATAGTGGGGATTGGTGAAGAACCTACCCGAGATTGGATGAACGATACTAATGTGTTTATTTCAGAAGCAACGTTAGGTAAGATAGAAGACTTTACTGGAACACACTTAGGAAAAATAAAAGATCCTTCAATCGATGAAGAACAATGGGAAGAGGAACAATCTGCTGAAGAAAAAAACTATCAGGATGTTAAGGTTTATGCGGATAATGTTGAACAAGTAGAGAGTATTTCAACAGAACTTAAAGATGAAGGTTATTATGTTTACTCAGTGACTGAGGAATTGGATCAAGTAAATGTTGTTTTTGCGGTTGTTAAAGCAGGACTTATTTTTGTAGGAGCGATTGCATTATTGATTGCATCCATTGGTATTTATAATACGATGTCTATGGCGGTGACTGAACGTACTCAGGATATTGGAATAATGAAAGCAGTAGGAGGTCATCCGAAATTGATTCGCAATATCTTTTTAATGGAAAGTGCCTATATTGGATTAATTGGAGCTTTTATAGGAGTAGTAGTTGCCTATATTATAAGTTTTGGGATTAATTTCTCACTTCCAGTAATTTTACAACAAGTATTTGAGGAAAATCCTGAGGAAGCAATCCAACTTTCTTATATACCTCCATATGTAGCTTTGCTTTGCATCCTGCTGAGTATTGGCATTGCTATACTTTCAGGGTTAAAACCTGCTAGAAAGGCAACAAAGATTGATGTGCTGAGAGCTTTAAGAAGGGATATTTAAATTTCTAATATACTAGATCGTAACAAGAAAAGCACCTGCCACTTGGCAAGGTGCTTTTCTTGTTAGAAACATTATGATTATGAAACTATTTCTATTTAATCGAGAAAGGCATCCATGATAATAAATCATAGTATTAAATTACAGGGAGGATTTTTATATCAATATAGATGATTCCTTTGAATGGTTTATACGTGATACACTATGAAAAGATTAAGAGAGTAAGGGGGAAGTCTAGTGGGAGACACTAAAGACAACGAAGTCATCGACGAAGCAGTAGGAGAAAAAAAGATCCAAAAATTAGAATTTCGTGGCGGTGTATTTGCGGCTACGATACCATTAGTCTTTTTCATAATTTGGGCAATCACACTTAGTGTGGCTCAACTTGTAACGGAAGAAGCCCTGGTATTAGGTATGGTTATTGGGGTAGCTATAGGGCTATTCTTTTGTAAATCCAAATGGGCGGACTACGCACAAAGTTTAATCTCTGGAATGGCTCAGCCTGTCGGGGTTGTTGCTGTCATTGCTTGGTTTTGGGCAGGGATGTTTGCCACGTTATTATCCGCTGGTGGTCTAGTAGATGGACTTATTTGGTTTGGTTTTCAAACAGGTCTAGAAGGTGGCGCTTTTGTTGGGGTAACGTTCTTACTTTCTGCCTTGTTTGCAACAGCTGTTGGAACAGGGTATGGGACAGTGGCGACATTTGGTATTCTTATGTATCCAGCCGGTGTAATTCTAGGTGCAGATCCTGTTATATTACTGGCAGCTATATTAAGTGGTGCCGTATTTGGTGACAACTTAGCTCCTGTATCGGATACAACCATTGTTTCGGCCACAACGCAAGAGGCGGATGTTCCGGGCGTTGTAAAATCAAGATTTAAATATTCAATAACTGCAGCTATTCCAGCTTTGATTTTATTTGTCATATTTGGTGGAGGCGGAAGCATGGGGGAAACTCAGGTGATTGCAGACTTACAACAGGAAGTTTCCGCCGATGGATTGCTATTATTGGTTCCGTTTGCCTTAGTCTTGTTTTTAGCTTTATCAGGGCATCATTTGCTAACATCCTTAACATGGGGAATTGTAGCAGCTGTTGTCGTAATGGGAATTGGGGGAACACCTTTAACTGAGGTGATTCATATTTACCAGAACGATGCAGGAGATGCTGTCATTGAAGGAGCTTTAATGGATGGAATTGGCGGATATTTTAATATGGCCATTTTAATCTTATTCATATTAGCGGCTGCCCACTTAATGGAAGTTGCAGGAACGATGGAAACGATTAAAAATTTCTTCTTAGGTATTATTAATAATGTAGTCAAACGTGCAGAGCTTACCATGTTTGGAATCGTGGCCTTCTTAAACGTTTTTATTACAATCAATACAGCTGCAGAAATTGCTGCGGCACCCTTTGTCCGTAAATTAGGTAAGGAAATGAATATTCACCCTTATCGTCGAGCCAATTTTCTCGATACAGTTACATCTTCGTTAGGATATATTTTCCCATGGAGTGGAGGTGTATTGCTTGCCTGGGCTACTATCCAGGGAGCAGCTGACGAATATGATTTACCTGTCGTAAGTCCTACTGAAGTATTTCCGTTTGTATTCCAAGGCTGGGGTTTACTAATTGTTATGTTTATCGCGGCATTAACAGGATGGGGATTACGTTACAATGGTAAAAATGGAGAAGAAGTGAAACCGAAAGATTATAAACCTGAAGCTTAAATCAAGAAGTCATCTTTCCTATCCATAGAGAAAGGTGACTTTTTTGTTATGCTCATTCTTCTTCAACTAACGCCCCAGATTGTTTAATAAAAGGAGTGTCGGTTCCGTTGCTTTCATCGGAGAATGGGGGATGGGAAACCACTCGCTTTCCGCGGGGAAGACGGCAAGCCTCCTCGATCTAAAGCTACCGCGGGTTCTCACCAGTCTATCCTTTCCCGCAGGAGTCTCAAGGTTTCCCATCCCCGATGACTATGAAGAGAGGAACGGAACGCTTTTTATGATAATCGGGGGTGCTGTGTGAATATCGCCATTGAAATGATCTACTTGTGCCATTAATAGATCTTGTACTATTGATCTGTAAATTCAGAAACGGAAGTGGTGATACAGGTAAGCTCCTAGCGGCCGTTTATGGCCTGAAATTATTGCTACAGAGGTTTTTAAAAAGGCCCCTTAATTAGGTACACTTCATATGACAAGCTATCACATCCGATTTTTAACAACTTATCTAATGGCTCAATAGATCTGTGTGATGGTCATATTCTATCAGGCTTCAATTGGCGTTATATCAGATATCTCATGCTTTAACAGGGGAGATAGAATGGCACGATTCCAATGGAAACATTCCCCACCGCCCCTTTCTCCATTCCATGATCTCGGAATCGAGCCTTCAACAATTAGTTGTGCAATTTTGTACTCCAGAACCGAACTACTTAGGTCAAACTTATCCTTCTTCTTGTGAAAAAATTGCTGATTCAAAGGGATTTTAGGGAAAGATGTTGAAATTGTTAGAGAAGTAAGAGAATAATAGACAAACAATTTATATGAAGTTTAAATATTTTGAAGGTGTGAGTTAAAGAATGAAAATCAGACACATTAAACCAAAAGATGCAAAAGCCTTCAGTAAGCTGACAGCTCAAGTGGAGAAAGAAGCGGATTACATGCTAATGGAACCCGGAGAACGCAGTGTGAGTGAAGAACAACAAAGATCCAAAATCGAGTCTATTTTACAAGAAACTCAGTCCACGATCTTGATTGCCGAAATAAATAATGAAATTGTAGGATATTTAGTAGCAATGGGCACAACAGTTAGAAGAATCAAACATACGGTATATGTTGCCATAGGTATCTTAGCTGATTTTCAGGGAAAAGGCATCGGAACAGAATTGTTTCATGAATTAAATGTATGGGCTAAGGAACAAGGGATACATCGTTTGGAGCTTACTACAGCGATTGAAAATGATCGGGGATACAACCTTTATAAAAAAGCAGGGTTCGAGATAGAAGGAAGAAAACGAGACTCTCTCAAGATTAACGGAAAATATGTTGATGAATATTATATGGCTAAGATTTTAGAGGACAAAATATGATTGTACCTTATTTCTTTAAGTTTTAATTGAAACATGAAATATAAGTAATTTGGAATTTTTCAATCGTTACTATGAGCATTATAATGGAGAAGAGTAGATTATTTTCGAAAGGAGTAAGAAAATGTCGAGTTACTATAATTTCAACTTAGGTGCAGATGAAGAAAAAAAGAAAAAGTTTAACATATATTCGCTTGTCTCTTTAGTGATCTTTGTAGCACTATTTACTCTAATGGTTAGTGGTTTTGGTTATTGGGGATTCGGGAGAGTTGCAACTATTTTTATGTTACTTTTCCCTTTGATTGGTGTGGTTTTGGCATTCAAAGGGAAAAATTTGAGCAAATGGCTCTTAATACTTTTTAACCTATTGGCCTTCTTAATGATGGCTTATATTTTATTGTTAGCGCTTGGTATCGGTGGAGGTTAAGTCTTTTTCCTCCCTACATAATAAGTTTACAAAAGTATTACTGAAGGAGCCGGCAAACGATGAAGTTACAAGAAATATTCGTTGAAAACGTTCAATCCGCATGCCCTAAGGAAGGGGAGAAGTGGCTGGCTGAACTTCCAGAATTGATTACATATTGTGAAAAGCGCTGGAGGCTTACGATGTATCAACCTTATGAGCTTTCGTTTAATTATGTGGCTCCGGCTATATTTGATGATGGCTCCGAGGCTGTTGTGAAAATAGGTTTGCCAGGAGGAGAACACAAGGATGAGATTAAAGCTCTACGCTCTTTAAATCGTAAAGGAATAGTGAAATTAATAGACGATGATCCAATCAAGAGGGTTCTTATTTTAGAAAAAATTCAACCAGGTCAGATGCTAGCTGAATTAGAAGACGACGAGAAAGCTACTAGAGTAGCTGCAGAATTAGCAAGAAATTTGGTGGTTCCTGTTCCCTCACACTCGTCTATACCTACTACTAAAGAAAGAGAGAATAACTTAAAGCAAATATGCATGGATCACTGTAACGGTTTAGGCCCGATCTCAAGTCAAACCCTGAATCAAGCTCTGCAGATTTTTACATACATGAATAATTCGATCCAGTACCCTACATTACTTCATGGAGACTTTCATCATTATAATGTTTTGCAAAAAGGTGATGGTTCTTGGGTCGCGATTGACCCTAAAGGGATAGTTGGAGAAATTGCATATGATCTTATTCAATTTTTATTAAACTGTCTCCCAGTTCACGGAAAAAAGGAGACCATTCGCAAAAGGGTGAAGATCTTTACAGAACTATTGAATTTGGATCATGAGCGTTTTTTGTTATGGGGATATTGCCACACCGTTCTTGCCACCGCCTGGACCGTTGATGAAAATACAGGAAAGTTTGAGGAAAACTTCTATTTGGCGATCGACATTTTCAAAGATTTATATAAATCCCATTATCATCGCACGATCATTGCTGGAATTAGTTGAGGGAGGAGGGAGCTTCAAGAATGAAGATAAAAACATTCGATAAACAAATATGGTTAATTATTGGTATTATTCTTGTCGCTTTTAACTTGCGGCCTTCGATAACAGCGGTAGGGCCATTAATCGGCTCAATCAGGGATGAACTCGCCATTTCCAATGGGATGGCCGGTATGCTTACGACCTTACCACTCTTAGCCTTTGCCGTGTTATCAGCTATCGCACCTAGAATAGGATTAAAGATTGGAAATGGATTAGCCATTTTAATAGGAATTGCCGTACTAGCACTTGGTATCCTTATACGCTCGGTTGAAATGCTAATGACTCTTTTTGCGGGTACAGCATTAATTGGAATTGGTGTTGCGATTTGTAACGTTTTGCTTCCAGGAATCGTAAAACAGAAGTTCCCTGCAAAAATTGGACTGCTTACCGGTTTATACTCAATATCTATGAGCGGCTTTGCTGCCATCGGCTCTGGAGTAAGCTTTCCATTAGCACAAACTTTTGATTCTGGCTGGCAGGGTTCCTTGATGATATGGGCATTGCTTTCAACTTTAGCATTTATCGCCTGGCTTCCTCATTCTAAGATTGAAAAAAGTGGCATTAACATTCCAAAAATTGACATAAAAAATAGCCCCCTTTTTCGCTCAAGGTTAGCTTGGCAAGTAACCATTTTTATGGGCATGCAATCCTTTATGTTTTACTGTTTGGTCGCCTGGTTGCCAGAAATTCTGCAAAGCCGGGGGATGGAACCTTCAACTGCAGGATGGATGTTATCCTGGATGCAAATTGTTGGACTCCCTAGTACATTTCTAACGCCAATCTTAGCTGGACGGATGCGTAGTCAGCGAAGAATAGTATTAACAATTGGATTCTTTTATTTAATTGGATTAGCAGGATTACAATTTGGTGCAGGACTCCCTCTGTTAACCGTTTCTACTGCAATTATTGGTTTGGCTCAAGGTTCATCTATTAGTTTAGCATTAACCTTGCTTAGTTTACGGGCAGCTTCCTCTGCACAAGCCGCCAACTTATCAGGAATGGCACAGTCAATTGGCTATTTTCTTGCAGCAATCGGTCCTATTACAATTGGCTTCCTTTTTGATCTGACTGGATCATGGGTGTTGCCTATTGCTATTTTTGCTAGTGTTGTTGTTGCAATGATCTTTGCAGGGGTTGGGGCAGGAAAGAATGAATATGTACCTGAAGCTCGACGTACGGAGTCTGCCTAGGGAATTTGTCTAATAATAGTAGACAAATAATTTGTATGGTGATATTATCTAACTATCGTTCTTGATAAAGAATAAACTGATTGCGATACCAATCCCTTAACATATTGTGTTCGTTTCATGATATGTTAATTCTTTTGCCATATTGTTCTTTATTAAGAAAAATAGTGAGAGGGGGGAATCAGAATGGCAAATGAGACAGGATGCAATCTTTTATTACCTAACCAGTAGAGTAGGAAAGTAAATCTTAGGCTAAGTAGTGATGAGGATAAGCTTCACACATAAAGAGACAACTGAAACGATTTTCATCAAATTATTAATAAATTCACTATATTCGTAGATTTTTGCTGTAAGCTATTGTAGTTCTTTATAAAGAACTACAATAAAGTCATTATTATTTCTATTTAGAAACAAGGATGAATTTAAACGAAGCATATTTTTTTAATTATATCGTTCTTTAAAAAGAATTTAAGTTCTTTTAAAGATGCGGTGATGTCTCCTACCCGTTATCAATAGAGATACTCGACCATGTCGTGGGTTGAAATAGTACCTTAGCGCGAGTCGCATTGGCATGGTGTGAGGTTGGGTTAAATGCCCTTATTAAATCTTTAGGAAGATAGTTTACTAGTATAAGTGATTTTCTTGAGGATTTTAAATTAGAATATTAGTAAAATCATTAGCCGCAAGGAAACAGGGGGGGAGTCATCTGAACAGAGCCCACGGTTTCTTTTGCAATGGTTCTCCACTACTCAACTTGTTAATTTTACAGGGTGAATAATTACCATTAATCATGTGGTATAGGTGTGATATGACATTTGGTTGATTTTTTAGGGTTTAGAAATGATATTAAGAATATTTAACGATGTGTGATGTATTTGTAGTGGCAAGTCTTCGTGAAGGGCCTCCATTTAATATTATGGATGTGATGGCTTGCAACCTACTAGTGGTAGCTGTTGAAAATCGGGGATAAAGACTCGCATAAAATTCGCTAGAAAAACAATCATCAAAATATATTGTATTAAAATTTAAATTAAAAAACTACAATTTACCTTCACCATGTTAGTTTCACTTTTCTACAGTTTTTGTAAGTAAGGACCTAGTCAAAAGCGACAAAGTGCCCTGCTTGGACTCTCTGTAATTTTGTCATTAATTTAAGTTAGGAAGAGATATGCTAAGAGAAATGATCCAATTAGTAATTAATATGTGCTTAATCGGTTTTGTATTTATGATCATCACTACACAAATTTGAATAATTGTTAGATTCTATATACTTTGGACTTTATCAATTAATTCTAGTCTCTTGGGTTGTAAAACTATAAGCGATCAGAGATTTGTTTATGTCTTTATCTGATGGGGTTAAAAGGAGGAATTTAGTACATGTCTATCTTAGTTACGGGAGGCGCCGGTTACATTGGGAGTCATGCGTGTGTTGAACTTCTAAATGAGGGACATGAAGTGATCGTAGTCGATAATTTCTCCAATAGTCATCGTGAATCATTAAGACGTGTAGAAGAAATTACTGGACAGACGGTCAAAACATATCAACTCAATCTTATTAGTAAAGAAGAACTAGAAGTTGTTTTTGAGGAGAATATAATTGAGTCGGTTATTCATTTTGCAGGATTAAAAGCGGTTGGTGAGTCTGTTGAAGAACCGCTTTGGTATTATGCTAATAATGTGATAGGAACAGTTATCTTATGTGATGTGATGAAAAAGTATAACGTCAAAAACCTTGTGTTCAGCTCTTCTGCAACTGTTTATGGGACACCAGATCAAGTGCCTATTTCTGAAGAAGCTTTATTAACAGCAACTAATCCATATGGACGAACAAAACTTATGATTGAGGAAATTTTAAAGGATGTGTACCAATCCGATCCTGATTGGAGCATCGCACTTCTACGATATTTCAACCCCATTGGAGCACATAAAAGTGGACGAATTGGAGAGTCACCTAATGGAATACCAAACAATCTGTTACCTTATATTTCGCAAGTGGCCGTCGGGAAATTGGAAAGGTTAAATGTATTTGGTAATGATTATCCAACTAAGGACGGAACGGGTGTTAGAGATTATATCCACGTCGTTGATCTAGCTATCGGACACTTGCGAGCTATAGAAAAAATTCGTTCAACCACTGGAATTGAAGCCTATAATTTAGGTACGGGTAGTGGTTATAGTGTTTTCGAGATGATCGAAGCTTTTGAAATCGCCTCAGATAAGAAAGTTCCTTACTCAATTTTAAAAAGGAGATCAGGTGATGTCGCGGTTTGCTATGCTAATCCAACAAAGGCATTTGAACAATTAGGATGGACGGCGGAACGAGGGATTCATCAAATGTGTCAAGATACTTGGAAATGGCAAAAGAATAATCCGTTTGGATATGAAGAAGATCCAATCTTTATAACGAGACCAAAAACTCCGGCGTTGAAAAGTGCAGCGGATTTATTTGTGCCTAGTAGCAACTGATTATGAAGTACATTTCACCTTATATAAGAGAGGTTTTATTCATGTCAAAAGTGAGTCAATTAAATCAGAAACAATTACACGAAATTATGCTTAACATTTATAGAAAAAGTAACGAACCAATGGATTATACAGCATTAGAGGTAATACGTGAGATAAAGACACGAATTATTTCGATTCAGTCAATCAAATAAAAGAGGGTTATAGGAGTGACTATTTCACTCTTTATCTTACTATTGTTTTCTTCTGTTATTTTCCACGTTGCGCTGATAATTAATAATGACAATGGGGTCACCCGTATTGTTCAAACCAGAACGACCTGCCTGTTTATCTTATAAATTTAGAGCGATTCTTGAAGGTGAAGACTTCCAGATAAATTGAGAATCACGAAATTACAGAGGCACTCGCTAGCAGTTGGAATTTAACGAACTTGAAAAAGAAATAGTAATGAGCAGTGGCCGTTATTCAGGGCTATTCATGTAGCGCTATTCTTATTAAATTTTAACCAGGTGAACGGGTATTTTGTTCAATCTAAACGTTTAACAGCTAACCTAATTTTATACTAGGGAGAGGAGCCCGTATTTATTGATTCAGACCCTGAAAATGGAATATTTCACCTGAATCATTAGCCAGGGGCGTTTCGGCAATTCTATTTGGAATTTCTCGTTTGATGGAAATAAAATCATTACTATTTCAGGCGGGGAGCACTCGTATCTAATGATTTAGAAGCACTAGAGAAAGTACGGTTTCTTAGCGGCCCAATTTCGAAGGGCTCAATTAGAAGCAATGCAGAGTGATAGCACGCCGCCAATTGTTTATTTTATGCCTGAATTATCAAATACAAAATCCAATCGTTGGCTTAACAGTACTAATGGTTAATCAAAAAGAAAAAAGTGTATTAACAAAGCAATTGGTCGTTATGATGGCACAAATCATTGAAGACCGGTTAGAAAAGAGAATCAAGAAGGTATCGTATGACAAAAAAATACGAGGTAAAGAAGAATGATTGGAGATAACATATATAATATTCGTAAAGAAAAAAGACTTTCATTATCGGAGCTGGCCAAACAGGCTAAAGTTTCAAAGTCGAACTTGAGTAATATCGAACGTAATTTAAATACAAATCCATCCATCACATTAATAAGAAAAATAGCTGATGTATTAGATGTAGATCTTTTTTTACTATTAAAATCGGAACCTAAAATTGGAGAGAAACAGATTCCTGAAGATGAGTGGATTCAATTTGTCAATGATTTAAAAGAGTCCGGGGTGGAGAAAGGTCAATTACAAGAGTATAAGCGTTTAATTGAGTTTATTAACTGGCAGAACGAGCAAAACAGAAAAAATTCAAAGGATTAAAGCGTCAATAGGCGGGGAGATTTAGAATCTGCTTTCAACACTCTTTGGGCTTGGTCAACTGCTAGCGAAATACTAAGCAAGTCTTCAGACAGTTACAAACAACTGCAATACATGTGAAAATGAGGTCTGCTTTTTTAATGGAAATATAAAAGGGACGATTAGCTATCTTTGTCTTCATACTTTTTTGAAGACAAAGTGAGAGCAAATACAAGATTGCTTAGATTTATACAGACAATTTAAAGTTGGTATAGATGCCGCATGAGGAAGTTTCAGGTTCCATGTAAAATGTGGTGGTGACGGATAAACTCGATCGCAAAAGCCTAAATTCTTTATTCTGTTGCCATTAAACTTATTTTTTAATGTTCATAGCTTTGGATTTTATGAGTCACCTCTAATGCTTTGATCTGTTTTTCATAACTGCAACGTTTAAGTGATCAAGATAAATCCATAACCACGACTTCTACTCCTCAATAAGCAATGGTCCCTGGAAGAATGTACACACACTCTCTTTTGCCTATTTTTGTCACAACTTTAGGTTATTTAAAAAGAGAGTAGAGTGCATTTTAATATTTTCCAAAAACCTTGGTGTGTAATGTAACACACACATTCATTATAGTTCCCTATTTTTAGTTCGTGAAATAAGCATTGATAATCATTTGCAGAGTTTCGTGGGAAAGGTTTAAATGCTTCACTTCAGTGTTTGCAATTAACTTTTGAGTATTTTGATCTTCGAACGTCACATTTCCAGCTAGATAGACGCGGAAAGTATCAACCATGGCGTTGAGCTGCTTTTCTTCGTCGGTGAGTTCATAATGACCGTTGCTGTCTACCAGATCAAGTTGGTCAAATTGGAGAGCTTTCTTAAACATTTTAAGAATCTCAACATTGTCCGGTGGATTTGGATTGGTGATGTTGTAAATCGTATTAGGCTCAGCCTTTGTTACGGCAAGGTTAAGAATGTCGGCTACATAATCCACGGGAACAAAGTTAGAGGTCCCTTCTTGATTGGCGATTACTCGGTAATGGGTAGGTGTTTCCGATTGCTTTTGACGAATTACTCGTCGCTTGAAAATGTGCAATGCTCTCATGAAGCCATATAGAGTAAATTCGGAATCTGCCTCTCCAGTTTCAGAATCGCCAACGATGATCGACGGTCGAAATATTGATACATTCATTTGATCTTGATAAGAAAAAACAAGGTGCTCAGATTGTACTTTACTTGCTTCATAGGGATTGTGATATTCGGCATCTAGTGAATAGAGTTCTTCTACCCCTTGTCTTTTTTTTCCAACGGTGTACGCTGTACTAATATAGAAAAAATGGTCTACACCGAGGTCGTTCGCAAGATCAAGTGCATGTTTCGTACCTTGATGATTAATTTCAAATAATTCATCACTAAGATCCATATCAAATTTAACGAGTGCAGCAGCATGGTAAAAACAGTGTACTTGCCCTTGAAGTTCGGCAAACTTTTCATTAGAAAGCCCGCAATAAGGCTTCGTAATATCACCAACAATGAGTTGGATTCTATGCTGATTTTCTTTTGGAAAGGTTTTTACAAGGCGTTCGGCTTTCTCTACATTACGTACAAGTACGTAGATATGATGATCCTTATCGTTCATTAAATTATTAATCAGTTTGCCACCGAGAAAACCGGTGGATCCTGTTAAAAAGATGTTCAAGCTATTCACTCCTGTTGAGATTTTTCATTAAGAAATTTGTTTTGCCGATTTCACTTTGCAATTTCCTTTAAGAAAATCAATTGTGATTTCGTTAAATTCCTTGTATCGTTCAATATTACAAACGTGTCCACATTTTTCTATCATCTTGAACGTGGCACTAACGTCATGTTTGATGTCTTTTTGAAGGGTGTTAATAAAAAGGTGATCCTCGCTGCCTGATACATAAAGTTTCGGAATGCGCTTCGTAAGTTTTGGTACCAGGTCATAACTATGGGCAACTTTACTAAATGTATTAAACCAACCGATAAAATCTTCTCGTCTCATTTTTTTCGCTTCTACAATAAATGTATCCCTTGATTTCTTATGATTAGCTTTAGGCATGATTATATGAGCAAAAAGGTAATAGATCCAAAAATGAGGAGTAATTGATTTGATCGTTCGACCTACAAATAGGAGAAACTTTGAAAAAAGGTTAAAACGCGTTATGGCTCCGGCTAATACAGCACTTGTCACGCGGTGAGGACTGATTTTCATTAAATGATGAAGGATTACTGAACCTAGAGAAACTCCAACGAAATGGGCTCGATCCACTTCTAAAAAGTCGAGCGTTTTTAATACTTCTTGTGCTACAACATTTTGAGAAAAATTTTCCCCGTAAGCTTCTAAAGCAGGTGAATTGCCGTGACCAGGTAAATGGATGGTAATGACGTTAAAATACTCACGATAATACTTCAGCTGTTTATAAAAAACGTTAGAATTTCCACCAATTCCGTGAAGAAGGACTAAATCTTCGTTGCCGTCAACTTTGCTGTAAACATTGTACTCTAACACGGGACCCCTCCCTGAATTTGTTATATTTAAATCTATTTTTTAAAATTGAAAGTTTTTACAATTGTCGACAAGGTTTTACCTTGCTCTTCCCATAGTAAAGCATAGAAGAGGTGGGGGCTAGTCATAATCAGAAGACTTCTACTTTTTTTGAACAAATTTGTGAACTTTGTGAATAGAAGGGCGGTAAATTGGTATTTTATGGGGTGTTTCTGTATAAATTTGTCTGGTGAGAGGTGGGGGTGTGGGTTGATTATTTTGTCCGCGAAACATAATTGTGTAGTACCTTTGTGTAGTACCTGGTACCACACAAGATTAAGCCTCAGATTGTGGAAGACTCAACTTCGAAGACATTCCGGTGGTTTCCGTTACCAAGGATGGCGTTTGAAGGTCCGGAAAATCACTCGCTTTCCGTGGGCATGTGGTGAGCTTCCTCAGGCTACGCCTTGCGGGATCCCACCGATCATGTTCATCCCACAGGAGTCTCGCAATTTCCCGGACCTTCTTGCCTTCGTGAGGAGAACGGAAACATCTTCACGTGAGCAGAAACCTCATACGTGAAAATCGGGGCGCTGTGTGAATATTGCCATTGAAATGATCCATTTCTGCCCTTATGTGGAAGACTTAACTTCGAGACATTCCGGCGGTTTTCGTTTTCAAGGATGGCGTTTGAAGGTCCGGAAAATCACTCGCTTTCCGTGGGCATGTGGTGAGCTTCCTCAGGCTACGCCTTGCGGGATCTCACCGATCATGTTCATCCCAGCTCTTACGTTTTATAAGGACGAAGGCTACATCTAGTTCATCAATCACATCGGCGTTATCCAGCTCCAGCGCCTAGCGGCTAGTGAGACTTCCCTCGCTTCTGTACGATAAGTCAACATCGAATCACGATGTTCTTCGTGTTTCCTTTATCTCCGACAGCTCAGTCCAGTCCATACGCCGCTGACCAAGGCGCCTCCGCTTTTAAAGGTGGAGTCTCATAATTTCCCGGACCTTCTTGCTTTCGTAAGGAGAACGGATGCATTAGATAAGCTACTTCACGTGAACAGAAAGCCTCATGCGTGAGAATCGTGTTGGGTGAGGCTTTGTTTTATTCTATAGCATAGGTAAGACGCATTCTCCTATACCGGGGGTTCGTTCATTTCCATGTCGAATGGGGTGGCTTTGAAACAATGAGACTCCCGCGGGAGAAGGAGTTAGGCAAGACCCCACAGGGAGTGACAACGACCGAGGAGGCTTGCCAGGTCCCCGCAGGAAAGTAAGTTGTTTCAAAGCCACCCCTATCCCATATACGGTAACGAACCCTCTCGTAATTGAGTCTTCAACTATCCTGCCGTATAACGGAATAAGCTTGTAATTGTGTGGTACCTGGTACCGTACAATTAATGATTCTTTATGATTTAGCGATCAGCCCACAAACTCCTTCATCTTTGCTAAAATATAGAAAGAATTTGTTGAGAGGAGTTACAAACTAAATGGACATAAATTATGATTTCACATGGAATCTTCCCATTATTATCATGCAGATAGTTTCTTATGCTGTCATTATCCTGCTTATTACAATTACATATAAAAAACAGTCTCAAAAACCATCGCGAGGAAAAGCACTGCTCGTTACCTTAGTCGGACTTTTTTCATTTTCTATAACGTTACCTTATCAAAGTAACGAGATCAGCTTGGCGATTCTTCCCTTAGGAGTAGGCCTCCTCTGGTTAATTTTCAAAAAAAGAAGTCTAGAGCGTTGGGAATTATATAAGCGTTACGCATGGTTAGGGTTTGGGATTAACTATATCTTTTTAATTGTAAGTTTGTTAACACCACTTTTATATGATGCAATTTATGAAAAGGGTGATCCGAATACGTATATAGCAGATGCAGATGTAGCGTCTGTTGATCGAACTCATGATTCAGCTCCTAAAGCTTCACTTAATTCAGAAAAATTTGATGATGCTTTACAAGATTTACGAGAAGAGCCTGTAGAAAGTATGAATTGGTATGAATCATCGAATATAAACGATCGTGCTGAGCGATTCCCTTATGTACTGAAAGGGACGGAACCTCAATTTGGCAGCAGTCTTATCTCGATTATTTATGTGGAGAATGATGGGAAGGGTTTGCTCATTACTTCTAATGACAAACAAATTTATTTTCGCACAGATCAGTCGTTTTTAGAGGAGGATGAGTAGATGAAGAAAAGGTTTTTCTTAGGAATAAGTGCATTTATAATCCTTGTTATTACTGGTGTTTTTAATTGTGTGGTACCTGGTACCACACAAAGTTGAGAATGATATTATTCCGCGAATAGAAAAAAATCTAGAATAACTTGCTCTTTCCTTGTCCATTATGCTATCTTTTAACTAATGCCACCTCATCGCACAACGACTGCGGGAACTTAACCATTCTTTATGGGGTGGCAGGTTACATAACAAGGCGAGACTCTTTTAAGAGTCTCGCTATTTTTTTTGGCGGAAAATGTCTTTTGGTTTTCAATGTGTTCACGTTACATTGTCCATTTTTCCCATATAAACCCTGATGTAACAGTGAAAACGCTTCAAAATATAGAGAAAAAAGAAAAAATATATAATTTTCAGAATAAAGGTTGTTATTGTGAGATAAGCGTTATAGAATACTTCTTACATTCATTTTTGAGAGGAGGCTCAGCGATGCTTACATTTGTCGCATCTATCTTATTTCTAATCTTAGGTTACGTTCTATATGCAAAGGTGGTCGAGCGAATTTTCGGTATTAATGACGAAAATAAAACACCTGCCTATACACACAACGATGGCTTTGATTTTATGCCAATGAGTTGGTGGAGAGCGAGCCTGATTCAACTATTAAATATCGCTGGGCTTGGTCCGATTTTTGGTGCAATATTGGGAGCGATGTACGGTCCTATTGCTTTTATCTGGATCGTCATTGGCTGTATTTTTGGTGGCGCAGTTCATGATTATTTCAGCGGCATGATGTCCGTTCGACATAAAGGGGCTCAGTACCCAACAATTGTAGGGAAGTATCTTGGAAGAAATGTACAAACATTAGTAAATTTATTATCCATTGCTCTTATGGTGCTCGTAGCCGCTGCGTTCACAGCAGGTCCTGCTGAACTGATGGCGCAAGTTACTCCATTAAATTTCATTACAGCTCTCGTTATCATATTTGCTTATTTCTTAATTGCTACGTTACTACCTGTTCATAAGATAATCGGGAGAATTTACCCGATCCTTGGTGCTGTACTTATCTTTATGGCTGTCTCAATTGGAATTGGACTATTTTTCTTTGACAATCCAGTACCAAACTTGACGGTAAGCAATTTACATCCAGGAGAACTGCCGATGTGGCCACTTCTTATGGTAACCATCTCATGTGGTGCCATTTCAGGTTTCCATAGTACTCAAAGTCCTATCCTTGCCCGTACCCTTAAAAAGGAAAGTGAAGGAAGAAAAGTGTTTTATGGAGCGATGATTGCTGAGGGAATTATTGCTTTAATTTGGGCAGCAGCAGGTATGACCTTTTTCGGAAGCACTGGTGGGCTGCAAGCTGCCCTAGATGCAGGTGGACCTGCAGGTGTCGTAAATGAGATTAGTTCTACAACGCTTGGAACATTCGGTGGCATTTTAGCAATTCTTGGGGTGATTATTTTACCTATCACAACAGGTGATACTGCCTTACGATCATCTCGCATGATGCTTAGTGAATTTTTGAAAAAGAAAGATACAGGTAATCAAGAAGCAACTAGTAAAATTAAGAATTTACTGCTTGTGCTCGTTGTTGCTGCACCAACTTTTTATCTATCAACGATTGATTATACCTTTTTATGGAGATATGTAGGTTGGTCAAACCAAGTGGTTGCAACGGTGATGCTATGGACAGGAGCAATCTACCTACTACAAAATCAGAAATTTCACTGGATCTGTAGTATACCTGCATTGTTTATGACTGCCGTTGTCAGTACTTATATCTTCTATGCGCCCGAAGGATTCAGTTTGCCATATAGCTTATCAATGATCCTTGGTGCTGTAATTTGGCTAGCTGTTCTTGGCTGGTTCATTGCCCAATTAGTGAAGTATAAATCTGTTAAGCATAAAAATCCGAATGTCGTATCGGAAGCCAGCTGAATTGTGTTAGAAGTCTGTCTCTCTGTGAGGCAGACTTTTTTATGGCATGAGTATAGTGATTTTTGGTGTATAAAAGAAAAAGCTACCCTTAGTCGTAAGGGGAGCTCACTATCCGTTATTTTCGTAATAACTCCAAAACGAAACTAACTTCTCTATATTAAACTTATCTACCGACCGAACTAGTTGAATTCTTAATTCCTGCTCCAAGTCTGCTCGCTCGCTAGAAGGTAAAGTCGAGCTTAGCTTTTTTATTTTAGGCTCAAAGCGACTGAGCACATTTTCGATAGCTGTTTCATCCCCTTGTTTGGCGAGAAGCAAGTCTTTATAAAGTTTATCACTCATTATTATTCACCTCCTTAATCAGCTCCTCAACGACATTCTCCAATTGTCGGATGCTTTTATCTAATCTATACAAAATGAATGAGGCTATGACAACCGGAAATCCAAAGCTTTCTACAGCTGAGACCCATAGATCCAATCCCATGGTTATTCACCTCCTTTTAGTGCATGTCTTAAGCGTATGACAACGCGCTGATACACTTTAGACACCGACTGCTGGGACACATCAAGCTTTTCCGCAATCTCTTTAAATGTGGATAATTCAACAGCATATTCATATAAAATCATCTGCTGTCGCTCTGATAACTGTTGGAGAGCTTGATGTAATTCTGGATTTTCTAAAGAGGCGAGCAAGTTGGTTTTGGTTAACCGTGTAACGATATCTGCACTATGATCTGTAATTGCTATTGTTTCAATTTCCCACATATGTTGTCCTGTCCAATTACGACGTTTCTTATGAAAATCCTTAGCAGCTCGCCATAGCGTGGTATTTACATAACTCACGAAACGCGCTTCTATTTGATATTGATAGAAAAGCTGATTCACATAACTTTGATTTCTTAGCGAAGGCGATTGGATCGCTGTTTGAACTGCATGTTGGTGCATGGGGTTCTGTAAAAAAGAGTAGAGCGGTTTTTGTATTTGTTTAGTCATTTTCCAACCCTCCTTACTAAAGAATAAGGGTTTACAATAAAAAATCACAACCTACAATCGAACTAGTGTTCGTGTTTTTAACGAAAAAATCCCTCCCTATCGAACAGGAAGGGGGGAATAGCTTATTGATTGTGTTGACGTCGATATGCTCTTCTATAGAGGATAAACTGTGCTCCTGTTAAGCCGATGAATAGAGCAATCGGAATCGGCCATTCAAAAGGAGCATCGCGGGCCGACCTTAAGAAATAATATAATAAAACACTCAATACGCCTGTTAATACAGGGTAGACGTATACTTGCCACTTTTTCATCGAAAATCTCCTTTGAAAAGCACTTTCTTCTCTATACTCGTTACCTTACAATAATGTAACTCAAATGTTAGTGTTTGTATAGATTCACTGCCAAAACACTAAATCAAGTTATCTAAGAAACAACCAATCTAAGTTTATTTGATCGGAAAGCAGGTATTTTAATTATCAATGTCTAAAAGGTGTAAATAAGTGTGACCGTCTTTAAAATGAAACAGTTTCTGCTAAAATAACTGACACACTTTACTGGAAATTATTATCCCCATTTTATAGTGAATTGCAGCCTCTAATAACAAAACATTTGTTAATCATTGTCCTGATTTATACGGTGGTTTCCGTTCAAAGGATGGCGTTAGAAGGTCCGGGAAATCACTCGCTTTCCGTGGGCATGTGGTGAGCTTCCTCAGGCTACGCCTTGCGGGATTCACCGATCATGTTCATCCCACAGGAGTCTTGCGATTTCCCGGACCTTCTTGCTTTCGTAAGGAGAACGGAAGTATCAGATGTGGTGCTTCAAATGAAAAGCACTCCTTATGAGTGAGAATTGTGTTGGAGGGTGATTTGTACCATCGCTTAAAGCGCCCGGTTATTCAATAAAAGAATGGCGATTCCATTGCTTTTCATCGGAGCATGGGGGATGGGTTGGCATACACAACAGGTAATAATCTCCTACCCTTCATATAAACACGCTATCACACCCGACTTTTAACTTATCTAATGGCTCAATCTGTGATGGCCATATCCCCTGATCTGTATCAGGCTTCAATTGGCGTTATATCAGATATCTCATGCTTTAACAGGGACGGTAGAACGGCACGATTTCGATAGAAACATACGGCAAGGGGCGGTGGGGAAGGTGGAATCTCCTGTGGGATACGCGGGTTAGATGAGACCCCGGAAGGCGTTAGCCTGAGGAGGCTCAGCGCACGCCCACGGAAAGCGACTCCTTCCCCACCGCCCCTTTCTCCACACAATTATCTCGGAATCGAGTCTTCAACAATCCTGCTAAGTTAGCGCAACAAGCACAACTTCGTCAATGTGCATAACTAGTAGTATGTATACACTTTTCGTGAGCATCGATATTGATATAAGAGTTATCGATTCTAATGATTAAATGAGGAGGGGTGAGTGTCTATGAGCCTTAAATCTTCAATATATAAAATGCTGCGAATTTGGAACGATGCAAGTGCCGTCAGAAAAGGTAAAGTAGGGAAACGTGTGGGTCGAAGAGTGGCTGGTAAAGCAACGGGGAAAATGTTGAAAAAGCTGTTTAAATAGAAGGAGGAAGCGTGGCTGTATAGTAGGTTAGTCCGTGATCTTATTCCTGGATACTCTTTAACTTGGAGAAGAAAATATTTGTAGTGGTGTTTGGGATCGCGGGAAAACAGTTCGTTTCCCCGACCCCATTCCTCTGTCTTTAGGAGCCATCCTTTTTAAAGACTCTTTATTCAACTAAACCGCTCGTTCAACGTGTTATATTGGTTTCGATTTACTCGATTTGGTCTGCTAATTAGTCTAGTGGAATACTTAATCTGCAGTGGTTGCTTTTTTGGAATAAGCAAGAGTATTTGTCGAGTAGGAATTTGCTCTTTTCTTGTGTACAAAAGAAATGGAGCATTGAATTGGTCTGCAATTCAATGCTCCATTTACATATACATTGTTTACCTCAAAACTGAACTTCTTACCCCAAGGATCAGGGTTATAGTTCAAGATTATTAAACTAATTCTTTCTCAATCTCATGCTCCTTCACTTGAGCTTGAGGCAGCAACGTTTTTTCAAAATCAAACTCTTCCATTTTCATACCAACTTTCGCTTTGTTAGGAAAGTCGGGGTTTGCTAATGCACTTGTACCAAGAGATACGAGGTCTGCTTGATCACTTTCTAGGAATTGCTCCGCTTTCTCAGCATCGCCTAGCTTCCCGTTTGCGATGACTGGAAGCATGCTGAATTCTTTAGCTGCACGGGCCATTGTGCGTGTTCCTTCTCCAAAAGAAGAATCCGTAGCGTTAGCATCCGTGACGTGAATATAATCGAGTGAGGCAGCCCCCAATTTCGTGAAAATTTGCTCTGCTTCTTTTTCACCGTCGGCCCACTTGTGTTCCCCATCCGCAACTTTACCTTGAGAAATACGGATGCCTAGAATGAAGTGATCACCTACAGCATCACGAACTTGTTCGATTACTTCAACAAACAACAGCAGACGATTGTCAACAGATCCACCATATTGATCTTCACGTTGGTTCAAGTAGTCTGTCAGGAATTGATCAAGCAAATAACCGTTGGCGCCATGAAGTTCCGCACCATCAAACCCAGCTTCCTGTGCGCGTAAAGCACTTTGTACAAATGCGTCTTTTGCGTCTTCAATATCTTGATCACTCATTGCTTTTGGTGTTTGGAACGGGCCTTTTCCTCCGTAAAATTCTAGCTGATTACCTTTAGGTGCCACAGCGGAAGGGGCAATGGTGTCATCTGTATATGCATTTCCTTGACTTTGACCACCTGCGTGCATAAGCTGTGCAATGAAAATCGATCCCTGGTCTTTAACAGCTTCAACAACTGGCTTCCATGATTCGGTATGACTACCGTTAGCGAGACCAGGTTGATTGTAATATCCCTGGCTATATTTATCGTCAGGGAAGATTCCTTCAGAAATTACAGCACTGAATCCGCCTTTTGCGTAACGCTCATAATATTTTTTCATGGTGACGTTAGCTCTTCCGTCGTCTTCCCCACTAATCCGGGTCATTGGTGCAACAACAAAACGATTGTCTAATGTTTTATTGTTTAATGTCAGTTTAGAAAATAAATGATTATAATTCATAAATGTACAGTCCTCCTTAGAACGTTTTCTATTTGATAGCATAAAAGTCACTTATCTCAAATTCAAGATAAGTGCTTATCTTTAAAATCCCTACTTTGTTACAATACCCGTTATACTAAATTCTTAATAATCATAAAGCCATTCAGATGTACTTTTTATTAGGAGAGTTTCGCTGCTTTTTGATGAAATCAACCAAGTGTGTTTAGGGATTTATAAGAGGGAGGATTCGTATTAATGCCATTAAAGTCAAATTGTGACCGTCATTTAAAATGAAACATCATCCCCATTTTATAGTAAATTGCAGCCTCTAATAACAAAACATTAGTTAATCATTGTCCTGATTTATACGGTGGTTTCCGTTACAAAGGATGGCGTTAGAAGGTCCGGGAAATCACTCGCTTTCCGTGGGCATGTGGTGAGCTTCCTCAGGCTACGCCTTGCGGGATCTCACCAATCATGTTCATCCCACTGGAGTCTCGCAATTTCCCGGACCTTCTTGCTTTCGTGAGGAGAACGGAAACATCAGATGTGGTGCTTCAAGTGAAAAGCATTCCTTACAAGTGAGAATTGTGCTGGAAGGTGCCTTCTTGCCTATCGCTTAAAGCTTCGGATTATTCAATAAAAGAATCGTGGTTCCGTTGCTTTTCATCGGAGCATGGGGGACGGGTAGGCATACACAACAGGTAATCTCCTACCCTTCCTATAAACACGCTATCACACCCGACTTTTAACTTATCTAATGGCTCAATCCTGATCTGTATCAGGCTTTAATTGGCGTTATATCAGATATCTCATGCTTGAACAGGGACGGTAGAACGGCACGATTTCTCCACACAATCATCTCGGAATCGAGTCTTCAACAATCCTGCTAAGTTAGCTCAACAATCACAACTTCGTCAATGTGCATAACTATTCGTATGTATACCCTTTTCGTGAGCATCGATATTGATAAGAGTAACAATGGTTGTATGATTGTTAAGACGATTAACTGGGAAAAAAGTGTTGTATTTTATTAAGCAAAAACTGTGTCAACTCTTTCAAGCGGTCACACAAATCCAATGAGCAAGCAATTTGGTTGGGTTCAAGATAAATTTGGAGTCTCATGGCAGTTAAATGTCCCGTTAGAGAATTGAAGTTTATAAATCGGACGCCTTTGCTCAAGGTCGTCCGATTTTTTAAGGTTTTGTCTGTTGAAGTTTCTTTTCTGCTGCAACGTAGTCTATTTCGTGACCAGTAAACATGGCTAGTTCATATAACTTTTCTAAAAAATATCGTCTATCTAAATCAAAGATGAAGTTTTTGGCTATTAGGTCTGTTGTATTACTTCCGAAGTTCCATAGAATATTAAGTTTATCAGCAGATATTGATTGTGACATCATACTTAAGACAACAATTAACTCCGTAATCATAGTGTAATCGTGTTTGGCATAATTTCGGATATATCCAAAGCCTTTATGAAGATAGTGCTCAAAATCTTCTGATTGCAGGATCATGCGTGTTTGTTTTTCGTCGTCTTGTAAATAAGGAGTGAAAGAAATCTCCTCTTCAATAGATAATAGTAAGTCTGCTATATGATGGATGGTTGTCAGAGCCGTTTCTGGATCTGAATTACCAATTGCTTTAACGGCCACTTCACTTAATTTTGTAATGCCCATTTTCATATCTTGAATTTCCGTCTTCTTATGACCCATTTCAATCATGTGGAGATATTTATCTGAATTCACATTATTTTGGCCGGGCCCCCAATAGGAGAATAAGCGGTTATTTTTTAAGCTGAAATCCCCGACCTTAATATAGAATTGAATGATGATATTATCTTTCTTTGCTTCCTCAACCATTTCTTTAAAATTAATCATTTGAATATAACCAGACTCTTTAATTGTTAGTATTTCTTTTGAAGTTTGCTGGGATCTCATTAAATCTCCAGGCTCATAACTGCGATGTTCTTCTACCTCATGTTTCAATGATTCTTGGATCGTTATTTTAGAGGTTTTTTTCATTGAATAAGTGAAGTTGTGCACTTGCATCCAACTTGAAGCATGGTTGATAAAAAAGATAAAAGTAATAATCGTTAAAGCTGCCAAAAGTACTGATATAACCGGGATTGCGGAATAATATTCATTTTCATTGTTCGTAAGGAATAGAAAAATGAATAATACATATATGAAACTCCCGTGAAAAATCCCCAATAAGTGCTGAGTTGTTTTATCTGCAATGAAATTAAACATCATTCTTGGTGAGAATTGATCACTGAAATTTGTTAATACTACTAATAAAGAGTTTAAGGTAAACGCACTCAGTGTTAATATTCCCCCAATCAAGGCACTAACCAAAGTTTGAGTAGCTTCGCCTCCAGCGCTAAGCCAAGGATGGACAAAGCGGGATATGTTTAATTGAAGGTCCAATACAATCGTGAGTATCACAATCAGGGCAGATCCAGCTATATATATTAGAGGCATCGACCATAATGTCATCTGCAGTTCATGTTTTCGTTGTTTGCTTGACATCTGAAAGTATTTTCGCATAGGTAATGGCATCAAATTAATCAAATTATTAATCAAGATGTCCCTCCTTAACTTTGGTATCTAAAGAATAGTACCACATGTATTTAAGTATTATCCTTGCAGAAGTAAGATTTAAAGGAACTGTAATCTTTTATTTAAAAAAACCTAACTTTTAATAATTTGTAATATTTCTTTTGAAAAGCAAATTAATAAAAAATCCATTTCTCGTAAAAAGGAGAGCAATGAAAAGTGAAGCAAATACCAAAGGATAAAGGTTTGGATCAGAGTGTGAATGTGTTACGTGAAGGATATCAGTTCTTGCCAAAACGGTTTGAACGACTCGGTTCTGATATTTTTCAGACTCGTTTACTTGGTAAAAAAATCATTTGTTTAACAGGAGAAGAAGGGGCCAGATTGTTTTATGATAATGAGAAGTTTAAGAGGAAGGGGGCCTTGCCAAAGCGGATTCAGAAATCTTTGTTTGGCGAGAACGCGATTCAGGGGATGGATGGTGACCCTCATCAACATCGTAAGCTATTGTTTATGTCCTTAATGACTCCAGAGCGGCTAGAGGATCTTGGGGACATTACTCGCAAGCAATGGCAAAAAAAGGCGCAGGGATGGGGGCGGAAAAAAGCAGTTGAACTGCATGAAGAAGCAAAAGAAGTGTTATGCAGAGCGGCTTGTCAATGGTCTGGCATACCGTTACGAGAGAAAGAAGTTAAAAAAAGGGCGGAACAGCTATGGTTAATGGTAGATTCTTTTGGAGCAGTTGGACCTCGTCATTGGAAAGGAAGAAAGGCGAGAAAACTTTCAGAACAATGGATTAAGGAATTGATTGAAGACCTTCGTGAAGGAAAAATTGAAGCGTCTCAAGGAACCGCTATATATGAAATGGCTTATCACCGCAACTTAGATGGACAGCCACTAGACACCCAAATAGCTGCTGAGGAAATATTAAATGTGATTCGACCTACTGTTGCTGTTTCTACATATATCGCTTTTGGGGCTTTAGCTATTCATCAAGATCCGAAACAAGAAGCTAAGGTTAAGGTAGCAGAAGACGAGTATATCGAAATGTTTGCTCAAGAAATTCGTCGCCTGTTTCCATTTGTCCCCTTTCTTGGGGCTCGTGTTCGTAGGGACTTCATTTGGAACGGTTATTATTTTAAAACAGGCCGATTAGTGTTAATAGATATTCATGGAATCGATCACGATCCAAGACTGTGGGATAATCCTCAAGAGTTTTCACCCGAACGTTTTTATAATTGGAAGGGTGGTTTATTTGACTTGATTCCTCAAGGTGGAGGGGACCATTATAAAGGGCATCGTTGTCCAGGGGAGTGGATTACTATCGAAGCGATCAAAGCGAGTCTTAACTTTTTAACAAATGATATTGATTATGAAGTGCCTTTAAAACAGGATTTTAGTTATAGTCTATCAAGGATGCCGTCCTTACCAGAAAGCGGTTTTATCATTAAGAATATTGTTAGGAAGTAGGATCCTTTTGAATTTGAATACAATTGTATAGATTAGAAATACTAAAAACTATAAATTCCTATTCAGTTCAAGAAAGAAGGGACCTCATTGACCAGTGTTTTGGTTAAAATAGTTACATTGCCGATTGTTTTAATTTTGGCGATGTATTTTACGAACAATGTCAATTACGGAGCGATATGGCAGCCGATTCTAGTGGCTTTAGTATTATTAGCTGTTGGTGTACCAATGGAGTATAGATGGTTGCGAAAAGGAAATCTGTGGTCGAGTGTGTTTTTGGACTTTGTTTCCGCATTTATTATTATTTGGGGATTATCCAGTGTGTTTAATGGAGCATCGGTAACCTTTGCGGGAGCTCTTATGACTTCTGCAGTTATTGGAGTTTGCGAGTACTTTTTGCATCGTTATTTGTTAGGGAGTAAAAAGGCAAAAAAATCACCAGCTTAAAAAGCGAATCAGGTTATGAATAAAGTTGTTCAGTTTTGGAGTACAAACATTAAAAATGTAATATAAATTGAGCGTTGAATTGTACCACAATTTGATGCTCTTTTTTCAATGTTAAATCAATATTCACGTGTGTTTATGGTGGTTTCCGTTGCAAAGGATGGCGTTTGAAGGTCCGGGAAATCACTCGCTTTCCGTGGGCATGTGGTGAGCTTCCTCAGGCTACGCCTTTCGGGATCTCACCGATCATGTTCATCCCATCTCTTACGTTTTATAAGGACGAAGGCTAAATCTAGTTCATCAATCACATCGGCGTTATCCAGCTCCAGCGCCTAGCGGCTAGTGAGACTTCCCTCGCTTCTGTACGATAAGTCAACATCACGATGTTCTTCGTGTTTCCTTTATCTCCGACAGCTCAGTCCAGTCCATACGCCGCTGACCAAGGCGCCCCCGCTTTTAAAGGTGGAGTCTCGCGATTTCCCGGACCTTCTTGCTTTCGTGAGGAAAACGGAAGCATCAGATGTGGTGTTTCCCATCCCCCATGACTATGAAGAGAACGGAACCCTCTTATGAAAATCGTGGGTGCTGTGTGAATATTGCCATTGAAATGATCGGCTTAGGACATTAGATTGACCTGTAATGTAAATTTGGAAACGATCTTTACAAGGAGAGGTGGTGAGGTAGGCGTACACGCCAGGTAAGCTCCTCACTGTTTATGTGCTGAAATTATTACCACAGAGGCTTTATGTCAAGGCCCGTTAATAGGCGGGCTTTATTTAAATAGGTGATCATACCCGTTTTTTACCAACTTATCTAAGTGACTCAAAAAGATGGCAATAGTCACTGTGGCTGGATCAGGATTCAATTGGGATTATAACAGATATTTAATACGTAAACAGGGTCGGTAGAGCGGCTTCGATTCTGATGAAAGCATTCGGCAAGCGACTCCTTCCCCACCGCCCCATTCTCCATACCATTATCTCAGAATCGAGTCTTCAACAATCATCCCTCGTTAGTTGAATAACATTCTTTAACTTATTTTACCAAAAAAAGTATGTGAGTTATAACATAGTAGATCAGTGGGTTTAATGTGTTATACTCACTTTAAGAATTTTATCATCATAAAAGGGGACTTTCACATGAGTAAAATATACATATTACATGAAAATAATGAGTGGACGGATCACTTAACTATGAGATTGGAAGAGCTGGGGTTGCCATTTGAACTTTGGCATTTAGATGAAGGAATAATTGACTTGAATAGTGAACCTCCAAAGGGTGTTTTTTACAATCGTATGAGTGCTTCTTCGCATACAAGAAACCATCGATTTGCCCCGGAATATGCTGAAGCTGTACTATCTTGGCTTGAAAAGCATGGACGTACAATAGTTAACGGGACTCGGGCATTACGTCTTGAAGTAAGTAAAGTAAATCAATACATGGCATTAAATCAGGCGGGAGTTGCAACTCCAAAGACAATTACTTCAATAGGTAAAGGCAATATTATGGAAGCGGCGAAAAAAATGGAGGGTGAATCCTTTATTACAAAGCATAATCGTGCAGGCAAAGGCCAAGGAGTTCAACTATTCCATTCAATGGAAGCCCTAAATGAGTACGTTTATGGTGAGTCATTTGATGAACCTGTTGATGGAATCACACTTATTCAGCAATATATTGAAGCACCAGAGCCTTATATTATTCGTCATGAGTTTGTTGGAGGGGAATTTTTATACGCTGTCAAAGTCGATACGTCAGAAGGGTTTGAACTATGCCCTGCAGATGCTTGTAAAATTAACGATATGGGCGGTTCAACGGATATGCCTGAAGTGGCGAAAGGTGCAAAGTTTCAAATTCTAGAAGGTTACTATAATCCGATAATTAAAAAGTATGAGCAGTTCTTACAGGAAAACAACATTCAAGTAGCTGCCATTGAGGCAATTCAGGACAAAAATGGTGACTTTTATACGTATGATGTCAATACCAATACAAACTATAATTTCGATGCTGAGATTGTGGCTGGTGTTTATGGAATGTTGAGTCTTGCGCAATACTTAGGTGGAAAGCTTAAAGAAAAGCAGGCGAGTGAATTCTAGGTTGATTACACACGTGAAGGACTGAGTGGTAGCACATTCAGTCCTTTTATTTAGGTGATCATGAGTGTATTCTTCAGTAACATTAGAATTCAATTGCGTATTTCGGAGATGGTGGTTTGGTTTTTCATAATTTCTCTGAAAAAGTAATGTATAAAATTAGGATGAAAAAATATGGGGAGTGAAAAAGGTAAATGAAAAAAGCTTATATACCTTTATTGGTAAGCCTTGTTTTTGTAGTTGGATGTAGTTCGGAGGATTCTCAGCCTGAAACTTCGCAAGAGGATTCTCAAGAGGAAGAAAAGTTTTGGGAGAGTGGTTCAAAGATAGAGGAAGAGATTTCTCATGTTCACGGTCTTGGATATTTTGATAGTAACACAATTGCTTTTGCTTCACATACGGGATTAAAACTCTACCAAGATGAAGAATGGTTAGAAACTGAAGGCCATCGTCACGATTATATGGGGTTTAACGCAGTAGACTCAGGATTTTATACATCGGGTCATCCAAATTTACAGAGTGACTATCCTAATCCGCTTGGGCTACAAAAGTTAGGAGAGGATGGCGAAGAGTTAGAAAGTTTAGCTGTAGAAGGGGAAAGCGATTTTCACGTCATGGGTGTTGGTTATCAAAATAATGCGATCTATTTATTAAATGAACAAGAAAACTCTTTAATGGATCAAGGATATTACAAGAGTCTAGATGATGGAGAAACATGGGAAGCATTTCAAGGAGACAACATTAAGGGCAGCCCCTTTCAAATAGCAGTACATCCTACAGAAGATGAAGTTGTAGCTATTGCTACAGACAGCGGTGTTTATTTGAGTGAAGACGCTGGAGAAAGTTTTTCCGTTATATCTGATAGTGGACAAGGAAGCGGGTTATTTTTTACAGAAGAGGAATTGCAATACGGTCTTTATGATGGAAAGCAGGCCTTCTATTCATTTGATTTGGAGAATAGAGAAACACAATCTATAAATATTCCTTCACTAGCAGGAGATGCGATTATGTATACTGCCCGACAACCTAAGAAAGGAAAAGAAATGGTGATTTATACAGCGCAAGGAAATAGTTTTATATCGCAAAACTCTGGTGAATCATGGTCGCAAATTCTTGAGGAAGGCGCCGCTAAATAAAGGTGAACGAAGGAACTTGGATGTGATGAGTTAGGCGTGGTAGTTCAAACTGTAAACATAGAAAATACTATTAACACTAATGAAGGATATGAATTTTTTTGAAAGATGTAAGCATATTAGGTAGAGAAGACATACACGAAGTATTATGCTCACGGCAAGAGATAGACACAATCTTCTTGTCAATTAGCTGGGAAAGACGTTCTTTTTCGTCGGTAACTAAAATTCTTAGTGTTGTGTGACGTTTATTTTATTCCCTTATGAGGTATGAAATAATACATGATTTTTGGAGGGATTCATATGGAACATGAGCACCATGAACATAACCACGAAGACCACCAGGGTCACGAAGGTCATGATCATAGTAGTATGGTAGACGACTTTAAAAAACGATTTTACATCTCTTTAGTCTTTACTGTGCCAATTTTACTGCTGTCATCTATGATTCAGGAGTTTATAGGATTTGAATTCAATTTTCCGTATGATCAGTATGTGTTATTTTCACTCTCTACTTTTGTGTTTTTCTATGGTGGTTGGCCTTTTCTAACTGGAGCCATTTCAGAATTAAAAAATAAAAACCCAGGGATGATGATGTTAATTGCCCTAGCGATAACTGTGGCTTATGGTTATAGTTGTATCGTTGTATTTGGTTGGCCGGGACGTAACTTTTTCTGGGAACTTGCAACCCTAGTCGACATTATGCTTCTTGGTCATTGGATTGAGATGAAATCAGTCATGGGGGCTTCTAATGCTTTGCAGGAACTTGTGAAGCTAATGCCGAATGAGGCTCATCGTCTTAAAGAGGATGGAGAAACAGAAGATGTAAAGGTTGATCAACTTAGCAATGAAGATCATATCCTTGTGAAACCGGGAGAAAAGATTCCTGTAGACGGTGTTATTGTCGAAGGTGAATCAGCTATTGATGAGTCTATGTTGACAGGGGAATCCGTCCCTGTTGAAAAAAGAAAGAATGAAGAAGTTATTGGTGGTTCAATCAATAAAGAAGGCAGTTTGACTGTTCAAGTGAAAAAAACAGGGGAAGATACTTATCTTTCTCAGGTTATTACACTGGTTAAAGAAGCCCAGAATTCTAAATCACGTGCTCAGGATTTGGCGA
Organism: Halobacillus seohaensis; assembly: GCF_042663045.1. NCBI lineage: Bacteria > Bacillati > Bacillota > Bacilli > Caryophanales > Bacillaceae > Halobacillus > Halobacillus seohaensis. The sequence continues at coordinate 52,522 of NZ_JBHSZV010000017.1, forward strand.
ACCGAGCGGCTAAATGGTTATTTTACTTGGCACTTGCTTCAGGTATTATTACTTTTATTATTTGGTTAGCTCTTGGGTTCGCTTTGGATGTCGCTGTTGAGCGTATGGTTACGGTTATGGTCATTACTTGTCCTCACGCCTTAGGACTTGCTGCGCCGTTAGTTGTTGCAGTATCCACAGCCCTTTCAGCTAAACAAGGGCTCCTGATTAGAAATCGTACTCAGTTTGAGAATGCCAGGCATCTTGATGCGGTTATTTTTGATAAAACAGGGACATTGACTAAAGGTGAGTTTGGGGTAACAGACGTAGTCCCTGCTGATAATTATAGCAACAATGATGTGATTTATTGGGCAGCGAGTCTAGAACAAAATTCTGAACACCCATTAGCTCAAGGAATTCTAGAAGAAGCACGTAACCAAGAAATCTCATTAGACCAGGTTGAACAGTTCGAGTCTATGACAGGAAAAGGGCTTGTGGGTCAAGTCTCTAACAAAGGCATAAAGGTTGTCAGCCCTGGATATATGAAGGAACATGACATTTCTTATGACAATGAAATATTTAATCAGCTTTCTGAACAAGGAAAAACTGTTGTGTTTGCATTAGTTGACGAACAGTTAGTCGGAATGATTGCTCTTGCTGATATGGTCCGTGATTCTGCAAAAGAAGCGGTGGCAGAGTTGAAAGAACAAGGCATTCATTCAATTATGCTAACAGGTGACAATCAGAAGGTTGCCGATTGGGTGGCTAAACAATTAAATATTGAAGAAGTTTATGCTGAAGTTCTACCTGATCACAAGTCTGATCAAGTAAAAAAAGTACAGCAAAATGGAAGAAAAGTTGCGATGACAGGAGATGGAGTAAATGATGCTCCTGCATTAGCAACGGCAGACGTTGGTATAGCAATTGGAAGCGGAACTGATGTTGCGGTGGAAACGGCTGATATTGTTTTAGTTAAAAGTAATCCTAAAGACATTGCCTCAGTTATTACTTTATCTAAAAACACGTACCGAAAAATGGTGCAAAACTTATGGTGGGCCGCAGGTTATAATATTGTGGCAATCCCATTAGCGGCCGGTGTCTTAGCACCTATAGGAATTATCCTAAGTCCTGCCGTAGGTGCAATTCTTATGAGTGTAAGTACGGTTGTAGTAGCGATAAATGCTAAGTTTTTAAAAGCAGAATAAAATAAACACCTCCGCTCACTAGTTTTAGGAGAGCGGAGGTGTTTATTTAGTTATCGGATGTTTATATATCATGATTTACTAGTGTCGTTTATTTAACCAGAGAACCCCAGACTTCGCAAGGCGTGGTAATCGTCCGGTTACCGGCTGCTGCAACATGTTTCCAAAGCCATCGGATTTGCCGAGTGAGCCGAGGGCACCTTTTAATTTAATTTCTTTTGGTGCACTAGGTTCTTTGTCTTTTAATAGTGCGGAGAGAATATCTGCAATTTGTTCTCCTTGCTCTCCGGCGAGTTGAGCACTTGGAGAATGGTTGGAAGATGCACAGTCTCCAACAACATATACATTTTGACGTGAAGGAACTTGATAAAATTCATTAAGAATGATTTTTTCTTGTTCATCTTTTTCAAAAGGTAATTCACGTACTAAATAGTTCGGACGGACCCCAGCTGTCCAGATCGTCACGTCATTGAGATAACATATGCCGTTATTGCAAACCCCATCTTTTTCTACATATCCAACATTTGCATTGTGAAGAACTTCTACATCGTTGCTAGCAAACCATTCTTCTACATAGTCTTGAATTTTTTTGTCAAAGGCTTTCAGCACAGTTTCCCCGCGATCTAATAAGCGAATATTAAGATCAGGACGACTTTCTCTGACTTCTGAAGCTACTTCAATTCCGCTTAATCCTGCACCGACTACTGTTACCTTTCCATAGGCTTGCAAATTACCTATAGAATACCATGTACTTCTAGCATTTTCGAAGGTTTGTACACTTTCTGTATATTCATTCGCTCCATCAATACCGTGATAGTTGTCTTCACAGCCAAGACCAAGGATCAAATAATCGTAAGGTATAGCCTCTTTAGAATCTTTAATCAACACAGTCTCTGTGTCTACATCGATTTTATTAATTTCAGTAAACACATACTGAATTTGATCGTGTGTTGGGAATTCCATGCGAACATTTTTATCAGCTTCTGTTCCAGCTGCAATTGTATAGAATTCTGTTTTTAATGAGTGGTAGGGATTTCGATCCACTACTGTTATGTGTACATCTTTCGGTAAACCTTGATCAATCAAATTCAGTAATATTTTTAGACCACCGTAGCCGCCTCCTAATATGACTAATCGTTTCATGTAAAACACCGCCTTTAAAGGTCTTAATCTTCTTTAATTTATAAAAAAATGAATGAATACGTGGAAAACGCTTTCTGTTACTCACCTAATAGATTACCAAAAAACAGGTCATAAGACTAGAAAAAGTATAGGTTAATTCAATTTTTTCCTTTTTAATATATAACAACGTTTTCAGTCATAAGTTTGAAATCTTATGAAAAGGGAAGTGTTACATGTAGGAATTTAGTGATAAGACGAATGGAGGTTAGCCATAATGAGTGAAAATAAAAGTGTCATTGAACAATCGTTAACGGCATTACTTAAAGATGATGGTTTTTTGCCAGACTTACAAGCACAAACTAGAGAACAGGCTTTCAAGTCTTTAGTAGCTATACTATCCACACCTAATCATATACATAAGTCGTTTTTAAGAATTGTTTTAGAAAATGGAACGATTGAGAGGATCCCATCCTTTCGGGTTCAACATAACGATACATTAGGTCCTTATAAGGGTGGTATTCGTTTTCACCAAACTGTCAATGAAGAAGAAGTAAGTAACTTTGCGAGACTGATGACGTTAAAGAATTCTCTTCATGAATTACCATTTGGTGGTGGAAAAGGCGGCGTCATAATAAATCCAAGAGAATATAGCGAGAAGGAATTAAATTTAATTTGTAAAAAATATGTTCAATATTTTAATGACATATTAGGTCCTGATAAAGATATCCCTGCTCCAGATGCTGGAACAGGGGAGCGAGAGATGGATTGGATGATGGCAGAATATAAAAATACACATCCAGGCGAACCCTATCGCGGAAGTTTTACCGGAAAAAGTATTATCAATGGAGGTTCTTTGGGCCGGAAACATGCAACGGGGAAAGGTGTTTATTTCACGTTTCGTTATATGATGAATGACTTTCTAGAGAATGAGAAAAAGTGGCTGGAGGCTCAGAGTAATCGTTTTGCAAAGACTCTTTTAAATAAATCAGATAGTAAGTTAAGAGTTGCTGTACAAGGTTTTGGAAATTTAGGTGCAGTAGCTGCAATGGAAGCTTTCCAGTGTAATTACTTACAAAACCAGGTGGTTGCCGTAAGTGACCATAACGTTATGCTTTATAATTCGGATGGATTAGATATTCCTGCACTTGTTAAATATGCAGACGAAAACAATGGCGACCTTCCAGTGGATGAGGGGACTCTTTCTAGTCAGGGCATAAAAGCGACCATTGAAGAACGTGATGACTTATTAGAGTTGGATGTTGATGTAATGATTATGGCTGCACTTGAAAATCAAATTCATGAAGATAACATGAAAAAGATTAAAGCTAGCATCATTGTAGAGGGTGCCAATGCCCCAATTACTGATGATGCTGATAAATATTTAAGTGACCAGGGAGTTTTAATTATTCCTGATATTCTTGCTAATGCGGGGGGAGTCATTGTTTCGTATCTTGAATGGATCCAAGGAAGAGAGACGCAATTTTATAAAGAAGAAGAGATTTACGATCTTTTGTTTGAAAAAATGCAAAAAACAATGGATACCATTCTTCCACAGTTTTTCGGTGATCCATTTCCGCTTAGACAAAATTGCTATATTCATTCAGTTATGAAGCTTTCTACCGTATTGTTTCGTCAAGGTAAATTATATTAGAAGAGAGACTGCAGCATCCTATGAGATGCTGCAGTTTTTTTAATTTAATCTGAATTGTACATACTAAGAAAGAAATCAATGTCTTGAGGTGATCCTGTTGACTATTACGACATTCAGATTGTATGATCTATTATTATCCCGATAAAAATTATAGGGATTAAAAGAAAGGAGTTTTTTTATGAAAAAATTCACTCTTGGGATGTTCTCGGTATTATTTTTATTCGCTTTAGTTGCCTGTGGTTCAGGTGAATCGGAGGGTGAGGATGATAGCTCTGCCGATTCTGAGCAAAACTTATATGAGCAGATTCAAGAAGATGGTGTATTGACAGTTGGAACGGAAGGAACGTATGCTCCTTATACATTCCATGACGAAAATGATGAACTAACAGGGTATGATGTGGAAGTCGCCCGCGAAATAGGGGATCGTTTAGGAGTGGAAGTTGAATTTGAAGAAACAAAATGGGATTCTATGTTTGCCGGCCTTAACAGTGAACGTTTTGATATGATTGCAAACCAAGTAGGTATTAAGCCAGATCGGGAAGAAAAATATAGCTTTTCTGAGCCTTATACTTTTACTTCGGCAGTTCTTGTGGCAAGAAAGGACAATGAAGAAATTAAGAGTTTTGAAGATCTTGATGGAGCATTATCTGCCCAATCATTAACGAGTAATTACGCTGAAATTGCAGAGGAATATGGTGCTGAGATTGAAAGTGTGGAAGGTTTTACTCCAGCTATGCAATTGTTAAATAATGATCGTGTCGATGCTACAGTCAATGATCGACTATCTGTTCTCGATTACCTTAATCAAAAAGGGGACAACGTCCAGGTTGAAATTATTGATCAAAAGGAGGATGCTTCTGAAACTGCTATGATGTTTCGCCAAGATAATCCTGAACTCGTAGAAGCTGTAGATAAAGCATTACAAGAAATGAGAGACGACGGTACACTCGAAGATATTTCAAATGAATGGTTTAATGAAGATGTATCTGTTCAGTAATTTTCTAGATCCTGAAACAATTATCATTTTGCAGGACTCTTTTCTTCCTTTGTTGAAAGGAGTTCTGTCCTACACTATTCCACTTACACTGATTTCTTTTTTTATAGGCCTTATACTAGCTGTATTTACTGCTATATTCAGGATTTCTGGATCTAGAGTTCTTTCAGGGATTGCCCGAGTGTATGTGTCAATTATTCGAGGGACACCACTCCTTGTGCAACTATTTATTGTTTTCTTTGGACTTGGGAATCTAGGGATTGAAGCTCTGAAATTCGAGCCTTTTGTAGGTGCCATTATTGCGTTTTCACTGAATACGGGGGCTTATGGATCTGAAATTATTCGAGCCTCGATTCTCTCTATTGAAAAAGGACAGTGGGAAGCTTCTTCTTCTATAGGGATGTCCCGTTTTCAAGCATTAAAGCGTGTCATTTTACCTCAGGCAACAAGAGTATCTATTCCGCCACTTTCCAATTCATTTATAGGTTTGGTAAAGGAAACGTCTTTGGCTTCTACGATATTAGTAAGTGAAATGTTTAGAAAAGCTCAAGAAATTGTAGCAACAACGTATACACCTCTCCTCGTCTATGTGGAAGCGGCAGCGATTTATTGGGCGATTTGCTTTGTATTATCACTCATTCAAGGACGCATTGAAAATCGCTTAAATCGTTATGTGAAAACGTAAGGAGAATTCTTAATGATAAAAATGGATCAGATTACAAAAAAGTTTGGAGACTTAATAGTTCTAAGAGATATTAATTTACAAGTAGAACAAGGGAAAGTGATTGTAGTGATTGGCCCTTCAGGTTCTGGGAAAACTACGTTGCTTCGCTGTTTGAACCTACTCGAACAACCAGAAAGTGGAGCAGTTACGATCGATCAGCAAACCATTGATTTTTCCAAAAAGGTTACCAAAAAAGAAGTGAGTAGTTTTAGAAAGCAATCGGGCATGGTTTTTCAAACGTATAATTTATTTCCTCATTTTACTGCTTTGGAAAATGTGATGGAAGGTCCTGTAACAGTACAAAAAGTAAAGAAAACAGAGGCGAAGAAAAACGCGTCTCAACTTCTAAGTGATGTAGGCTTGAAAGAAAAGTTGAATGTTTATCCTTACCAACTTTCTGGTGGTCAACAACAACGGGTAGGAATTGCCAGAGCGATGGCAATTAATCCGAAAGTTATGTTGTTTGATGAGCCAACGTCTGCTCTTGATCCAGAATTGGTAGGGGAAGTGCTGCTAGTTATGAAAGACCTTGCAGAAGAAGGAAGAACGATGGTTGTGGTTACTCATGAGATGAAGTTTGCTAAAGAGGTAGCTGATGAAGTCATTTTTATGGATGAAGGAAAAATTGTAGAACGTGGTGCTCCGATAGATATATTTGAAAATCCTAAAGAAGAAAGAACGAAAAGGTTTTTAAGTTTAATTAGTCAATGATAAAAAGACATCTTACCTAGGTAACGGGTTCCGCTACCTATCGCAAAACTCGAAATCACACTATAAATCGTACCTACATTTGCACAATTAATTGCACCGTAATTGTAACGGTATTTTCAATTGCTTGTTAAACTAAAGCCCGAGATTGTGGAAAACTCAACCTAGAGACATTCCGGTGGTTTCCGTTACAAAGGATGGCGTTTGAAGGTCCGGGAAATCACTCGCTTTCCGTGGGCATGAGGTGAGCTTCCTCAGGCTACGCCTTGCGGGATCTCACCGATCATGTTCATCCCAGCTCTTACGTATTATAGGACGAAGGCTAAATCTAGTTCATCAATCACATCGGCGTTATCCAGCTCCAGCGCCTAGCGGCTAGTGAGACTTCCCTCGCTTCTGTACGATAAGTCAACATCGAATCACGATGTTCTTCGTGTTTCCTTTATCTCCGACAGCTCAGTCCAGTCCATACGCCGCTGACCAAGGCGCGTCCGCTTTTAAAGGTGGAGTCTCGCAATTTCCCGGACCTTCTTGCTTTCGCGAGGAGAACGGAAACATCTTCACGTGAGCAGAAGCTTCATACGTGAGGATCGTGTGGGGTGGTGATGCTCTATTCTATAGCATAGGTAAGACACATTCTCCTATGCCGGGGGGGGGGGGGGATTCGTTCATTGCGATTTCCCGGACCTTCTTGCTTTGTGAGGAGAACGGGAGCATCTTCACGTGAGCAGAAGCTTCATATGTGAGAATCGTGGGGCTGTGTAATTATTGCCATTGAATTGTTCCACTTAGGACATCAAATTAACCTGTAATGTACATTTGGAAATGGTTTTACAAGGGTAGG